>JAQGHW010000199.1 GCA_028291505.1 Rhodopila sp.
GAGAAATGTCGTGCATGCTGCGGTTGAGCAATCGGCTATTCGGAAAATCTATTGGCGCCTGCTGCCGATTGCGATTCTGACCTACCTGCTGGCCTACATCGACCGAATCAATGTCGGATTCGCCGCCCTGACCATGCGCGGCGACCTGCACATGAGCGCCACCGAGTTCGGCTTCGCCTCCGGCATCTTCTTCTGGGGCTATTTCATCTTCGAGGTCCCCAGCAACATCATCATGGAGAAAGTCGGCGCCCGCCTCTGGATCGCCAGAATAATGATCTCCTGGGGCCTGCTGGCCGCCGCCACGGCCTTCGTGACCGGAACGACCAGCTTCGCCGCGCTACGCTTCCTGCTCGGTCTGGCCGAGGCAGGATTCCTGCCAGGCCTGATTCTATACTTCACGTACTGGCTGCCCGGCTATCATCACGCCCGGGTCGTCTCCGGCTTCCTGGTCGGACTGCCGATCGCAGTCGCCCTGGGTTCACCGATCTCCACGGCCTTGCTGTCGCTCGACGGCTGGTTCGATCTGCGCGGCTGGCAAATCATGTACCTGCTGGAGGGGCTGCCGACAGTGCTGATCGGCTTCCTCGTGCTGCTCATTCTGACCGACAAGCCGGCGCAGGCGACATTCCTGACGCAGCCCGAAAAAGACTGGTTGTCCCGCACCCTGGATGCCGAACGCGCGGCCAAGGAAGCCAAGGGACGCATGACGCTATGGCAGGCGATGATCAATCCAAAGGTCCTGCTGCTGGCACTCAACTACCTGGGGATCGTTACCGCCAGTCTGGGCATGCTCATTTTCATTCCGCAAATCATCAAGTCGCTTGGTGTCACCAACAACATGACCGTCGGCTGGCTGACGATGATCCCGTACGCCGTGGCCGCCGTGGTGGAACTGGCCTGGGGCCAGGTCTCCGACCGGATGAATGAACGGCGCTGGAACCTGTTCACCGGCTGCATGTTCTCCGCCGTCGGACTGGTGATCGCCGGCCTGACCATGGGAACCTGGTGGGCGATGGTCGGAATGACGATCGCCGCCGCCGGATTCTACGGCTCAAAGGGGCCATTCTGGGCGATGCCCGGCATGTTCCTGACCGGCCCGGCCGCCGCCGCCGCCATCGCCTGGATCAACTCGATCGGCAACCTGGGAGGCTTCTTCGGCCCCTGGTACGTCGGCTTCATGAAGGACGCCACCGGCAGTTACACCGGCGGCCTGTACGGACTGGCGCTGTTCGGCTTCGCCGCCGCGGCCATCACCGCGTTCTTCCTCGACATCCCAAATATCGCCCCCCGCCGGACACAGCCGGCAGAGTAAAAAACCCAGCCTGCCCTACCTTCGACCGTCATCGCCCGGCGAAGTCCGGGCTACCTGTTCCAGCACGTGCGGCGACAGGTAGCCCGGACACCGGGAACGACCGGACCCGCACCTGGATCCATCCGTCAACGGAGATCACCGCCCGTGGGCTTTCGGTTACGATGTAGTTGCCCACACCATCGGCCTGTCACCCGCAAGGATTAAATCCATAAATTCTGCCCGGAGAAATATAGAATTAGGAAATATTTCTTGACAATTACCCCGAGCCGCGATAGCATGATGATCCTTCACATCCAGCGCCCGCCGCATGACCACGACCACCACCCAGACCGACCAGCGCTCCACCCGGTCGGCCCGCCGATGATCCTCGCCGTCACCTCCTCGCGCCGGTATTCCTCCCCGCCAGCGCTGACGGCGTCCGCCTCATCCGGGCGACCGCCCAACAACGCCTGCGCGCTGAACCGTCCGCCGAGTAGAACCGTCGTGCGCTCAAAGGATGCTGCCACGATGATCCGGCACAGGCCGCGATGACCCAAATCCCGACCGAGGCCGAACTGTTCCTCGGCACCGCCCACGAACAGGTACTAGCCGCCGAGTCTCAGGCTCACCCGCCACGCCGCTTGAGCCGAAAGATCCGGCTCCGACGGCCAAGCCAGACCGAAAAGTCACACTATCTGTATGTAAAGCGCGGTCCGGCACCTTGCCGAACGGGATCCTAACCAACACCTGCCGAAACCAAGGCGTTTAAGGCATGCCGGCGGAGAGCACACGGATATGAGGATAAAACAGCAAAGCTCGCTCACAACCAGCAGCATCGCGCTCGCTCTGGCCGCATTCCTTTTACCGGGTTGCACAGTTGAGCAAATATTGATCGGTCAGTGGTATAGCATCGATACGCCGCAGGCGGGTGCCTGCCCAAGTCTTGAGTGGCGGTTTTTCGTAAACCCGCAACGGTCGATCACCGGCCTCCTGTTGCGCGACGGGCAACAGCGCATAGCCGACCTGTCCGGGGTGCTCAACGCGGATGACAGCTTTCGAATCACGGCCTCAGGCGCGGCGGGAGTGGCCAACGTGACAGGACAATTCACCTCGCAAGTCAGCACGATTTCCATCCATGGCGACGTCGCCGGAAGCGCCTGTGACGGTCAGACCTTCAAAATGCGTCTGGGAAGCTACTTCTCCACTCGGGGCGGCGGCGGGGGCGGCGGTGGCTAGCAAACCTCGACACTTACCCGGCAGGACCCGCCCAAACGGGCGAAAAGAAGATCGCCAGATTGCACAGCAACGCCACCGACCAGACCAGCGACCGCAGTGTCGGGCGGTCGCCGAGATACAGCAGCACATACCCAACCCGCTCCACGACGAACGCCACCGCGAGCCCGTTGACGATACCTTGCGGCACCGCCCGCATCTCCGCCAGGATCACCGCGGCGGCAAAAAAAGGGAACGCCTCGTAACCATTGAAATGCGCCGCCTGCGACCGCGCCCGCAGCCCAGGCGTATAGAATCCGGGATCCCGCGGGTTCCCGTTGTCGTATTCCCGCACCCCATCCAGCTTCGCCGGCACGATCGAGACGATCGTCAAAATGACAGCCGCGAGAAGACACAGGTCGGCGATGGTCATGACGGCACGCTCCTATTAGACTCCGGCCTTTATTCCACGAACGACACGGACGGAACAAGCTTATGGCGCTACGCTGCGATCTGATCATCCGCAATGCCACGGTATTCGACGGCCTGGGCGGTCCCCGCTTCACCGCCGATGTGGGCGTCAACGGCGATCGGATCGTGGCGGTTGGCGACCTGGGCGCCTCCGAAGCGGACCGGGAGGTCTATGCCGACGGCATGGCCCTGGCGCCCGGGTTCATCGACGCCCACACCCATGACGACCGAGCGGTGCTGTGCGGGCCGGCCTGCATGCTGTGCAAGATGTCGCAGGGCGTCACTACCGTTGTGGTGGGCAATTGCGGCATCTCGCTCTCCCCGGTCCGGATGAAATCCCGCCCGGTCCCCCCACTCGACCTGCTCGGTGACGAAACCTGGTTCGCCTTCGACAGTTTTGCCGAATACGCCGAACGGCTACGGCGTGATCCCTCGCCGGTCAACACCTACGCGCTGATCGGCCACATGTCGTTGCGCATCGAGGCAATGAATGGCGACACCCAGCGCGGCGCCACCGACCGGGAAGCCGCCCACATGCAGGCCCGCCTGCGCCAGGCCCTGGCCGAGGGCGCCTCCGGCTTTTCCACCGGCCTTTACTACCCGCCCAACATGATGGCCCCCACCGACGAGGTTATCGCCGTCGCCGAGGCCCTGCGTGCTACCGGCGGCCTCTACGTCACCCACATGCGCGACGAGGCGAACGACGTCCTGCAGTCGATCGAGGAAACCCTGAAGATCGGCAAGGCCGTCGACGTCCCGGTGGTGATCAGCCACCACAAATGCTCGATGCCGGAGAATTTCGGCCGCAGCGTCGAAACCCTGCCGCTGATCGACCAGGCCGCAGCTGGCCAACAGGTCGACTTCGACGTCTATCCCTATGCTGCGGGCTCGACGGTGCTGATGCCGCACCGCCTGCGGGAAGACGTGCCGGTGCAGATCACCTGGTCGGTGCCGCATCCCGAACTGGCCGGGCGGATGCTGGCGGACATCGCCAAGGAATGGGGCCTGGACCCGAAAGCCGCCGCCGAACGGCTGGTCCCGGCGGGTGCGATCTACTTCCAGATGGACGAAACCGACGTGCAGCGGATCATGTCGCACCGGTTGGCGATGATCGGCAGCGACGGTTTGCCGCACGACGCCTACCCACATCCTCGGCTCTGGGGCACCTTCCCCCGCGTGCTTGGCCATTACGCACGCGATTTGAAACTGTTCAGCCTGGAAGAAGCCGTCCGCAAGATGACCGGCCACACCGCCACGGTGTTCGGCATCGTGGATCGCGGCATGATCCGCGTCGGGGCGTACGCCGATCTGGTGCTGTTCGACCCCGACAAGGTGCGCGACGCCTCCACCTACGACGCCCCCACGCGGCCGGCCGAGGGCATCCTGGAGACCTGGATCAACGGTCAATCCGCCTACGTTTTCGATGCGGGCGCGACCAAGGCGAGGGCCGGCCGGCTGGTCACTCGCAACCAGCTGTGATGTCACCGAACTGCAACGGCATTGGAGCGTGACAGGGTAAGATACGCAGGTTAAAGGGCGCGCTACCGACACCCTGCGGAAATTCCTGACCAGCGACATGTCAGCCACGCGATACCCCTCGATGGCCGCCGGATGGCGCCTGCCCAACATATGGGACGCGGCGGCGTTCGTGTGCGTCATTGGCTTCCTGGTCGGGGTTGGACACGTCGCTGAGGGCACGCTGACCCGCATCGATGCCCCGGGTGCGACCCAGATCAAGCTGGATCCTTGGAACCTGCCGGAATATGCCATTCGCACCACGTTGCGGATGTTCGCCGCCCTGGCCGCGTCGTTGCTGTTCACCTTCACCTACGGCACCGCCGCCGCCAAAAGCCGCCGGGCGGCGCTGGTCCTGGTGCCGGTGCTGGATGTGCTGCAGTCGGTGCCGATCCTGGGGTTTCTCACCTTCACCGTCGTCTTCTTCATGAACCTGTTCCCCGGCCAGGTGCTGGGGCTGGAGTTGGCGGCGATCTTCGCGATCTTCACCAGCCAGGCCTGGAACATGGCGTTCAGCATGTATCAGTCGCTGAAGACGGTTCCGGCGGACCTGCAGGAGGCCTCGATCAGCTTCCACCTGACCTCCTGGCAGCGGTTCTGGAAGCTGGAGGTGCCGTTCGCCGCCCCCGGCCTGGTATGGAACACGATGATGTCGATGTCCGGCGGCTGGTTCTTCGTCGTCGCGTCGGAGGCGGTTTCGGTCGGCGACAACACCTGGAAGCTGCCCGGCATCGGTTCCTACGTGGCGCTGGCGCTGGAGAAACAGGACATCGTGGCGGTGGGTTGGGCGATCCTGGCCATGCTGGTGGTGATCCTGGCCTACGACCAGTTGCTGTTCCGGCCGCTGGTCGCCTGGTCGGCCAAGTTCCGCTTCGAGACGACCGCCGGGGCGACTGCCTCCGACCCCTGGATGCTGCGGCTGATGCGGCGAACCCGGCTGCTGAAGTTCATCGGCCAGATGGTGGGGGATGCCGCGGCGTTTCTGGGCGGGATGCGGTTCCCTTTCGTCGGACGGGCGCGGGCGATGACCCAGACCGAGCCATCCCGTTCGGTGGACATCGCGTGGATCGTGCTGCTGGTGGTTCTGGTCGGGCTGGCGGCCTGGCGCGCGGTGCTGTTCGCGTCCGGGGCGCTGACCTGGGGCGACATCGGCGAAGCGGTCGGATTGGGGCTGATAACGTTGGTCCGCGTCGTCATCCTG
>JAQGHW010000220.1 GCA_028291505.1 Rhodopila sp.
TGCCGGACGCTGTGCAATTCGCAATGACGATCCCGCACGAGCGTCTAGGCCAGATGGCCTCAGCCTGAAGCCATTGGGCTCTGGGGCATTTCCGCACATGGCCGAGATTTCCCTTGCTACGGGAGAATACTCTGTGACACAGAGTTATCTGGTTAGGAGAGCATGGTGTCATGACGGTGGATCGAGAAAGCGCGGTAACTTCGCTAACCGCGATCGAACAGGCCGAACGGCGCACCACGCAGGCGATCTTCTACGGAATCGCGAGCTCATTCCTAATCCTGTGGGGTGTCCTGACTGCGGCGGGACATGCGTTCACCCAAGCCTATCCTGCGTTCGCGCATATTGTTTGGCCGGTCCTCACGGTCCTCGGCTTGGCCGTGACGGTGGCGATGGTGGCGCGAAACCGAGACGGGCTGACCGCCACCCGAAGCGAGATGGGCGGGCGTTTGGTCTCCGCCCAAATTGCCCTAATCGGCTTCGGTGTGTTGGTCGTCGTGATCCTCGGGCCGTTCAGCGGCCGCCAACTCGACGCCTTCTGGCCGCTGCTATTTATGCTCGGATACGTCCTGGTTGGCATCTGGATCGGACGCTTCTTCGTCTTTTGCGGTGTCGCGATCGCCGCTTTGACAATCGCGGGATTCTGGTGGAGCGGCCCCTGGTTTTCGCTCTGGATGGCGGTCGTCAATGGCGGCGGCTTGATCCTGGGCGGGCTGTGGCTGCGCCGGCAGGGTGCCTCGCTATGACGGATGGCAATCCCATCATCCATCAGGCCACGCGGCTCAAGATCATGGCGTCGCTGAACAAGCTGGGACCGGATGCCTCGCTGGAGTTCACCCGGCTGAAATCCATTCTCGAAACGACCGACGGAAACCTCGGCACGCATCTCGATGCGTTGGACAAGGCCGGGTACATCACGGTCGAGAAACTATTCGAGGGCCGCAAGCCGCGGACCCGGGTAAAGGCGACCCAGGCCGGGCGCAGGGCGTTCGTGGGGCATGTGGCGTATCTGCGCGAAATCATCGACGGTGGAGGCTGATCATGAAACGACTTCTTGGCGCGTTCGGAGTCCTTTTGCTGATTGGGCTGCATTCGGCCGGTGCGGTGGGGTTCCAGTGGGCCACAGCCCCCGATCCGGACGATGCGCCGTTGCAGGTTGCGATCTGGTACCCGAGCGGGGGGGCGACAGCGGATGCTATGCTGGGGGCGTTCGATATGGACGTCGCGGTCAACGGTGCAGTATCAGGCAGCAACCATCCGCTGATCGTCATGTCGCATGGGACAGGTGGCACGGCGTTGAATTCTTTCGGCACGGCGATGGCCCTCGCCGAGGCGGGGTTTGTCGTCGTGGCGGTGACCCATACCGGCGACAACTATCGCGATCACAGCACATCCTTTACGCGGCGAGACTTCGTTGACCGGCCGCGCCACATCACCCGTGTGATCGACTTCATGCTGGCTGCCTGGTCCGGACACGCATCGATCGACCCCACCCGGATCGGCATCTTCGGCCATTCCGCAGGCGGCACGACCGCGTTGATCGCGATCGGCGGCGTCGCCGACCTCGGCCAGGTTGCCGCGTTTTGCCAGGGGAACACCGACGATTGGGGATGCCAGCACATGAGGCAGCGCGGGCCGATCCCGCAGGGGACTGTTTCGACACCGATTTCCGGCCCCGACGCTCGGATCAAGGCGGCGGTCATGGCGGCACCCGCCGTCACCATTGCATTCCAGCCGAACGGACTGGCAGCCGTCAAAGTGCCCGTTCAACTTTGGGTCGGCGAGCGGGATGAGATCGTGACTGACGGGTCATTGGTCCGCACGCTTCTGCCGACACCGCCGGATTATCATCTCGTTGCCAATGGCGGACATTTTGCCTATCTGACACCGTGCAACGAAATGCTCGCCAAAAGCGCCGCGGAGATTTGTGCCGATCCCAAAGGCTTCGATCGGGCCACCTTCCTGACCGGATTCAATCGTTCGATTATCGCGTTCTATCGCGAGCAATTGAAATCGCCGGCTACCGAACCGCAACGGTCACCTGGGTGAAATCCTGATACCAGCTCTGGGCTTGCTTGAAACCCTGAACCCGCGGGCTGAGCGCTCGCGGGTTCAGGTCATGCACCACGAACACCCAAGGCGCGTCGTCGACGACCATCTCGTGCGCCTGGGTGATCAGCGTATCCCTGGCTTCGGGGTCGAAGGTGCGCAGGGCCTCGGACAGCAGTTCATCCACCCGGACGTTGCGATAGGCGCTCCAGTTTGATCCGTTGGGCGGGATCGCCGACCCGTGGAAATTGAGGAAGAACTGTGTGGGATCGGAAATCGGCAAGCCGTGGTTGATGGCGTCGCGGTGCGGCGCGCCAGGAGCGTCGGGGCGGGTACGCATGGTGGTCAGCATGGTACCCCAATCGACCATCTCGTATTCGACCTCGACGGCGATCTCCTTGTAGCTCTGCTGCACGAACTCACCCATCGGCAATGGGACCATGTTGCCGGAACCGGCAGTGGGAATCTGCACTTTCAGCCGTAGCGGGTTTTGCGGACCAAAGCCGGCCTCGGCGAGCAACCGGCGCGCCTTGTCCGGATCATAGGTGTAATGTTCCCTGGGGTTGCCGAAGTATTTGTAGCCGTCGGGCCAGGGTCCGCGGGCGGCGATCGCCGTGTCGGCCAGCAGATACACCAGCCCGGCGCGGTCGATGCCGTAGTTCAGCGCCAGCCGGACGCGCTTGTCGTGGATCGGCGAGTTATCGGTGTTGTTGGCGTGCCAGGCCCAGATGTGCGGATACGGCTTCGTCACGATCTGGAACCCGGCCGATCGTAACGTCGGCAGCGCGTCCGGCGCAGGATATTCGATCCAGTCCACCTGCCCGGATCGCAGCGCGGCAACCCTGGTGTTGGAGTCGGGAATCGGCAACAGGATCAGCCGGTCCACTTTGGGGATTCGCGTGGCATCCCAGTAATCCTGGTTGCGCGCCAGTTCAATCGACACATGCGGCGACACCCGCACCAGCTTGAAAGGTCCCGTTCCAGCCGGCGATTTCTGGAAGTCCAGCCAATTGCCGACCTTGGCGTACTGCGTCGGGCTGACGATGAAGACGCGTGACAGCAGGTAAGGCAGCATGCTGAACGGCGCTTCGGTGTACAGCGCGATATGGGTGTCGTCGAGCTTCTCGTAGTGCTTCACCTGGGACGTATAGGGCCGGTAGGTCAAAGCCTGCGCACGATCGAAATGCGGCGCCTGTTCATTCAGGTGCCGGTCGAAATTCCATAGAATGTCCTCCGCCTTCATCAGCGTGCCGTCGTGATAGCGCACCCCCTGCCGCAGCGTGAAAATCCAGCGCAGGTGATTGTCCGGATCGATTTTCCAATCCGTCGCCAGACCGGGAGTCAGATCGGCGAACGCATCGGTGTGGGTGAAATCCCAGTTCACCAGCGCATCATAAATCGTGTAACCGGCGAAGCGGCCGCCCTCGCTGCCGTTGTCCGGGATGCCACCGGTGGTCGGCAGATCTGACGTCGTCATGCCGATGCGCAACGTTTGCACCGCCGGTTGCGCGTCGGCCTCGGGAACCACAGCGGACAGGACCAGCCCGGTCTTCAACAGATCGCGGCGTTGCATGGTCATCCTTTCAGCGGCCCGAACGCCGGCGGCGGCACGCGCCGCATCGAAGCTGCCTCATACGCGGACGCGATCTTCAACAGCACGTCTTCCTTTCCCGGTTCCGCGCGAAACACCAACGAGAACGGCATGCCCGGATCCGCAACGATCGTCGGTTCGTCCGACAGCGTCGGCAGGTACTGCGTGCCGTCCGAACTGAGCTTGAACACCGGGTCGTAAACGGTCTTCACATAGCCGGCGGGGATCAGCACCTCGGTCAGGCCGGCGTTCGGCCCATACAGTGATTCGGGCCGCAGATTGCCGGGCGTGCCAGGCTCGATCGCACCGCCGATCTTGCCCGGCGGTAACGGCGTGTGCAGCCGCACCAGGGCGTCCAGGAGGTTCTCCAGGATAACCATCATGTCCACACGACGCAGCAATTCGCGCAGCATGA
>JAQGHW010000299.1 GCA_028291505.1 Rhodopila sp.
TGGCCGAAGCAGGACATCGAATTCGCCGAGGAAGAGGTCGGCTATAACGAGTTCGGTGTGGCCCTCGAGGATCGGATCGGCGCTGGGTTGCAGAACGGCAAAGGTTTTACGTCCGATCAGATCAGACAAATCGAGGAACTGGCCGCGACGATGCGGATGCAAGACCCGTCGTATCTCGATCAGCTTCGGGAGGCCGCGGCAGCGCAACGTAAACATAGGTGTTGCAGATGGCCCTGCCGCCGCGGGTTGAGCCGTTGGGATACCCGCGACCATCCGGAATGTTGTATTTCCCGGCCCATTGGGGCTAGGTGGCATTCGGCGCAGGTCGCCGTCGCTCATTCTACCCCGATCGTTCCCACCCGATTCCCGCCTGGATCATGAAGCCGGACAAGCACTTCATAGCCGCCGCGGGCATCGTCGTGACGGCGGTCTGTCTGATCGCTCTGACGTGGATCGGCACGACGCAGGCGATCTATGCCCAGCGGCTGGAAAATACCGCTCGGGTGACCGCGACCCTCGCCAATCAGGCGCTGACATTCACCGAACAGATCAACCGCCAGATTCTGGCCCTCGACCAGACCCTGCGAATTCTCGTCACCGCATGGGAGACGAACCCCCGCCATTTCGACCTGGAAGCATGGCGTAACCAGGCCGTCGTGCTGAACGGCCTCAGCCGCGACATGGTCCTGACCGACGAAAACGGTATCATCCGCCAGTCCTCGGTCAATGAGGCGATCAATCAGAACGCCTCCGGACAAGACTATTTCGCGGCTCTGGCGGACCCCTCGGATCCGGGCCTCCACATGTATATCGGCCCCGCCACGATCGATGGCATCATGCGGCAGTGGCACATGAATGCCGCGCGCTCACTGCATTATCCGGACGGGTCGTTCGCCGGCGTGATCGACGCAGACTACCGGATCGCCGCGATCACCGACGTCTTCGGCCAGACCGACCTGGGTGCCGGCGCCTTCGTGACACTGGCGGGTCTGGATGACGGCAAGCTGCGCGGCGCCGTCGGGCCGGCAACTGTCGATCCCGGCGCCAGTGTTGGCGACACGCCGATGTTCGCCGCGATCCGCGATAGCAACAGCGGCATCTGGTTCGGCCCGTCGGCCAACGACGCCGTCCAGCGCATCCACGCTTTCCGCCACTTGCCCGGACGAAACCTGGCCGTCGTCGTCGCCATGAGCGAGGAGGAGGCGATGCGGCCGGCCACGGTCTGGCGCCGGCAGGCCGACCTGTTCGCCGGGTGTATTACCGGCTTGCTTGCCGGACTCGCCCTTGTGCTGGTCCATGGAACCCGGTTGGCCCGCCGGCGGGAGGCGTTGGCCGCTGAAGACCGCGCCATCCTGGCGGCCTCCAACGCGCAGCTTGAGGTTGCCAGGGCCTTTTCCGCCGCGAAGGCCGAACAGCTTGAGGCGACCCTGGCCGGCATGAGCGACGGCGTGTCCATGATCGATGCCCACATGTGCCTGGTCGAATGGAACGCGCGGTTCCCGGAAATCGCTGGAGTGCCGGCCGAAATCCTGCGCGTCGGCCTGCCGATGGAGGAAATTCTCCGCGCTCAGATCAGGACCGGCCAGTTCGGCTGGATCACCGATCCGGAAGCCGAAGTCGCACGTCGCATGGCGCGCCTGCACGTCGCGCCGTTCGGCGTGACACAACGGCAGCGGCCCGATGGCCACACGCTGGAACTGCGTCGGAACCGGCTGCCGGATGGCGGTTTCGTTACCCTCTACGCCGATATCACGGAGCACAAGCTTGCCGAGGAAGCGCTCCGCAAGGCCACGGCCGCAGCCGAAACCGCCAATAGCGAGAAGTCGCGCTTCGTGGCGATCGTCAGCCACGAGATCCGCACACCGCTGAATGCGCTGCTCAACACGGTCAGGCTGCTGAGCGACAGTGTCCTTGCCCCGGCCCAGCGGTCGCTGTTGGCGATGGCGCGACAGTCCGGCGACGCGCTGTTTGGGTTGATCAATGACATCCTCGACCTGTCCCAGATGGAAGCCGGCAAGCTTTCCCTCCGGCCCAGCCTGTTCGCGCTCCGTCCCCTGCTGGAAAGCTCGGCCGAGATGTTCACGGCGCAAGCGGCCCAGCGTGGCATCACCATCCATGTCGTCATCGCCGAGGGCACGCCGGAGATGCTGCTGACCGATCCCGGCCGGCTGCGTCAGGTTCAACTCAATCTGCTCTCGAATGCGGTGAAATATGCGCGGCCCGGCGACGTTTGGCTGACTGCCGAACCAGGCGATGGGGCGCACGAAGCAGTCCGATTATGCGTAAAGGATGACGGTCCGCTCATCGCGCCGGGTGCCCGGGAATTCTTGTTCCATCCATTTTCAAGGCTGGATCGGCCTGAGGGTGACGATCCGGCCGGGACCGGCCTCGGGTTGTCGATCTGCCGCCAATTGGTGACCCTGATGGGCGGCAAGATCGGATGCGAGGCGTGGCGGCCAGGACATGGGACGGCCGCCTATAAAGTGTCTGCCGATGAAGGCTGGGGAGACGGATCGGAAGGCAATGTTCTCTGGATCACGCTTCCCGCCGCCGCGCTGCCGTTCCGGGCGGCGCCAGCGGAACCGGATGTGG
>JAQGHW010000310.1 GCA_028291505.1 Rhodopila sp.
GTGCTAAACCGGATGTTGGTGGCCGGACGCCCGGATTCTGTCCGTCGCCAGCCGGTCACCGCATAACAGCTTGGGGGCGGGGCCATCTCGCCCTCCGTCTGGAAGTGCACCAACGCCGATGGCCGAACAACGCAGTTCCACCGAGCCTGCGTTTGACAACCACCCCAACCTCCCCGGTTACTACCCCAACAAACCACCCCAGGGAGGCACACGCTCATGGCCCCAGCCCAATCCGGCCTATCCCCCCAACGCCTGGCGCGCCTCGACCACGTCATGGCCAGTCGCTACGTCGACACAGGCCGCCTCCCCGGCATCCTCACCCAAATCTACCGCCGAGGCACCCTCGTCCACACGGGCATGGCCGGCCACATCGACCTCGAACGCGGCAAGCCCATGCGCGAAGACGCCATCTTCCGCATCTACTCCATGAGCAAGCCCATCACCGCCGTCGCCCTCATGATGCTCATGGAGCAAGGCCTGATCGGCCTCGATGACGATGTCGCCACTCACGTCCCGCCCTGGAAGAACCTCGGCGTCTACGCCACCGGCGTCGCCTCCCTGGTTCCCAGCACGCCGTCCTTTGTCACCACCCCACCCATCCGCCCGATGAAGGTCGTCGACCTTGTCACCCACACATCCGGCCTGACCTACGGCTTCATGAACCGCACCAGTGTGGACGCCGCTTACCGCCGCGTCGGCGTAGCCGCCCTGACCACTGACGGCGGCCTCGATACCATGATCGAACAACTCGCCACCCTGCCACTGGATTTCTCCCCCGGCACGCAATGGAACTACTCCGTATCGATCGACGTCATGGGCTATCTCGTCCAGAAACTCAGCGGCCTGTCCTTCGGCGAGTTTCTCCGCACCCACCTCTTCCAACCGCTCGGTATGACCGACACCGCCTTCTGGTGCCCGCCCGAGAAACAAGATCGTTTCACCACCTGCTACCAGCCCAACGAAAGCGGAGGGATCAAACTGCAGGACGACGCCGGCAACAGCACCTACGCCAAGCCGCCCAACCTGGAATCCGGCGGCGGAGGCCTGGTTTCTACCGCGCACGACTACATGCGGTTCTGCCGGATGATGCTGGGCGGCGGCACGCTCGACGGCGTGCAGATCCTCAGCCCCAAGACCGTTGCGCTGTTCAGCCTGAACCACCTGCCCGGCAACAAGGAACTGGCGGACATGGCCCCGCCCGGCAATTTCTCCGAATCCGGTTATTCCGGCGTCGGCTTCTCCATCGGCTGCGGCGTCAACATCGATGTCGCCAAAACCCGCCTGCCCGGCTCAACGGGTGAATTCTTCTGGGGCGGCGCCGCCTCCACCGCCTTCTGGATCGACCCGAAGGAGGATCTCGCCGTGGTCTTCATGACCCAGGTCATCGGCAGCGACGTCCGCCTGACGCTTCGCCGCGACCTGCGCACCTTGGTCTACTCGGCCATGACCGAATCGTTCGCATAACGGAGGAAAAATGGGACCGAAACTGGTCGATTACCTGCTCTACGAACCCGAGGACAACGGCATCCTCTGGATCAAATTCAACCGCCCCGAACGCCTCAACGCCCTGGTCGGCACCGCCGAGGAAAACGGCACCGTCGCCAAGGTCGGCGAATACATGCGGGCCGCCGATGACGACCCCAACATCCGCGTCATCGTTCTGACTGGCGTCGGCCGGGCCTTCTGCTCCGGCGCCAACCTCGGCGCCAACAAAGCCGACGCCGGCGAGAACTTCCCCGGCAACCGAGGCACCCACGAAGGCCTGGAAGCCACCCGCCAACACTTCTTCCACGGCTTCACCCAGCTTCACCTCGACATCGCCAAAATTCGCAAACCCACGATCGCCATGATCAACGGCCCGGCGGTCGGCTCCGGCATGGACATGGCGCTGCACTGCGACATCCGCATCGGCTGCGACCAGACACGTTTCATCGCATACCACAACGCCGGGCAGATCATTGAAAACGGCGGATCATATTACTTACCGAAAATGGTCGGCCTCGGCCGCGCTCTGGAATTCGTCTATACTGGGGAATTGGCCGCCCAACGGGCCTACGAATGGGGCATGCTCAACCACCTGGTGCCATCCGACAAGCTGGAGGAAACCACGCGCGAACTCTGCGCCAGGATCATCGCCAGGCCGCCACTGGTACAGTGGATCAGCAAGCGCATCATGCGCACGTCGCTGGACACTACCATGGAGGCAACGATGGTGCTGACCTCCAACGCCAGCCCGATCCTGCAGCATTCGGATGACGCCAAGGAAGCCCGCAAAGCCTTCGTCGAAAAACGCAAGGGTCAGTTCAAGGGCACCTGACCCGCGACGCCGGCAACAAAGGGGGGGAACCAAGACATGCACGCAACCCATCTGGTGATCGGCGGCGGTTCGGCCGGATGCGTCATGGCCGCCCGCCTTTCGGAGGCTCCATCGAACACCGTAGTCCTGGTGGAAGCCGGCCGGGACTACACGCCGGACCAGACACCGGAAGACCTCCGCGACACCTACTCTGGCAGCGCCCTGATGAACCCGTCCTATTTCTGGAAAAACCTGAAAGTCCGCCGGCGCGCCGACGCTGCACCCGTTTACTACGAGCAAGGTCGCGTCCTCGGCGGCGGCTCCTCAGTCAACGGCCAGGTTGCCCTGCGCGGCGCGCCCGAAGACTATGACCACTGGCATGCGATCGGCGCGAAAGGTTGGGACTGGAACTCGGTCCTGCCGTATTTCAGGCGCCTGGAAACCGACCTCGACTACACCGATCAGCTTCATGGTGCGCAAGGTCCCATCACCGTCCGCCGCATGCCGATGGACCAGTGGGATGACTTCACGTTATCCGTAACCAAAGTTTGGAACGATCTCGGCTACCCACTCCGCCCCAACATGAACGGAGAATTCGGCGAGGGCTACTCGCCGCTGCCGCTGTCCAACGATGGCGCCGCCCGTCGCTCCACTTCTGTCGGCTACCTCGATGCCGCCACCCGCCGCCGCCCAAATCTGCAAATCCTCGGCGACACTCAGGTGCGTCGCGTCCTGTTCGCCAACGGCCGAGCCACCGGCGCGGAACTAAGGCGTAACGGCACAATCGAAACGATCACCGCCGACACTGTCATCGTCTCCGCCGGCGCTCTGCACACACCGTGGCTGCTGATGCTGTCGGGCATCGGCCCGGGTGAACATCTGCGGCAGCATGGCATCGAAGTGCAGCTTGACCGCCCCGGCGTCGGCAGCAACCTCATGGATCACCCCGCCATCCACATCTCCGGCTACCTGCTCCCGGTCGCCCGCCACAAGATGGTTCTGCGGCGAAACTACACCTACCTGCGCTGGTCCTCCGGCCTGGCGGATGTACCGGAAGCCGACATGGTGATGATGGCCGTTTGTCGTTCCTCCTGGCACGCGATCGGCGTGCGGATCGGCACGCTGTCATCCTATATTGGCCGATCCTACTCGACGGGCGAGGTCCGCCTGACTTCACCGAACCCGGACGACGAGCCCTATGTCAACTTCAACTGGCTGAGCGACCAGCGCGACATGGACCGCATGGTGGATGCGTTCCGCCGTATGGCACGCATTCTCGCCAGCGACCCGGTGCCGCAATACTTGTCCAACCTGTTCGCCTCCAGGCTCTCACAACGCGTGCGCAACGTCAGCCAGAAGAACTTCAAGAATGCGGTGCTGACAAATGTCGCTGCAATGATGATGGACTCGTCTTCCACCCTGCGGAAACTGCTGTTCGACAAGGTCATCAGCGATTGCCTACCGTTGCCCGACCTGCTGGCCGACGCCGCCGCGCTGGAACGCCATGTACGGGACAATGTCCAATCGGCCTGGCACGCCTCCTGCACCTGTCGGATGGGTGATCCGGCGAACGCGCAAACGGTAGTGGACCCCAACGGCAAGGTCGTCGGAGCAGACAACCTGTTCATCGCCGATGCATCCGTGATGCCGGAGGTTTCGCGTACCAATACGAACATCCCCACCATCATGATCGCGGAACGCATCGCCGAGACCATTCGCCAACGGGCAATGGCGTAATGACCGGGACCAATCATCGCATCTTGTTACGCTCACGTCCAACCGGCATCCCGCAACCGGACAACTTCACAGCCGACACCGTCCCGACGCGCCCACCCG
The DNA here is from genome assembly GCA_028291505.1 of Rhodopila sp. GTDB lineage: Bacteria > Pseudomonadota > Alphaproteobacteria > Acetobacterales > Acetobacteraceae > Rhodopila. The sequence goes on from JAQGHW010000310.1 coordinate 4,133, forward strand.
CCGGGCAAGAGGTGCTACTGGAAACGATCTTCCTCTCAATCGATCCGGCAATGCGATCCTGGATGACTGAAAACCCCGGCTACCAGCAACCGGTGCCACTCGGCGCCGTCATGCGCGGCGGCGGCATCGGCCGCGTGCTGGAGAGCAAATCCAGCCATTTCCAACCCGGCGAACTGGTTCAGGCACGCCTCGGCTGGCAGACCCACCCGACCCTGCCGGCTCGGTACTTGCAAAAACTCGATCTCACCCGCGGCGACGCTCTAGCCTGGATCGGCCCACTCGGTCTCAGCGGCGTGACCGCCTATTTCGGCATGCGCGATATCGGCGCGGTGAAGCCAGGAGACCGCGTTCTCGTCTCCGGTGCCGCCGGCGGGGTCGGACAGATCGCGGCCCAGATCGCCGGCATCGAGGCCTGCCACGTCGTCGGCATCGCCGGCGGGACAGCAAAATGTGTGTACCTGGTCAACGAACTGCACCTGGACGCCGCCATCGACTACAAGACCGAAGACGACCTGTCAGCGGCGATCGGCAAAGCCTGCCCCGACGGCATCGACCTCGATTTCGACAACGTCGGCGGCCCAACCCTGGACGCGGCACTGCTGCATCTGCGACCAGAGGCGCGGGTCGTGTTGTGCGGCCGCATCTCCCAGGTTGCCGCCGACCCACCCTACGGCATCCACAACCTCGGTCAGATTCTAACGCGACGCGCGCGTATGCAGGGCTTTCAGGTCTTCAACTATCACGACCGTTACGAGGAAGCCCGCGCCTGGCTCGCCGCGCGTCACCAGCAGGGCCGGCTCCGCCAACGCCTCCATGTCCTGGAAGGCCTGCACCACGCCCCCCAGGCCCTTGGCATGCTTTTCCGAGGTGAAAATAACGGCAAGCTCGTCGTACAAGTGGGCAACATTGAAGGACGCTGAAAAGGCTGCTTCTCACCCGCGCAAAGACCGGGGTGTAAGCCCAAACCGCCGAAAATTCCGACAAGCGTTTCCACGCTGATTGACTGTTGCATTGCCGCCGAGATTGGGCCGGCCGCCTTGGACTTTCCATATTTAGGTTGAAATAACGGAAAGTCGGTGACCCCCGGTCCAGGTCCGATGCTGCTTCCAGACCGACCTCGCAGCCAGTGCCAACCATCGAAAACTGGAAAGTTGGTGGTCGGCGGAGTTTTCGGTGGTTTGGGCTTACACCGCCACGAATGGCCCCTCCCACGCATCGAGGAAGCGCAAGTCCTCGATGGCGATGGTATCATAGGCACCAGCGCTACTCAAGTCTCGTTGCCGTGGCGCGACGAGCGGTTCCTCACCGCGCGACCGCTTCATGGCAGAGGTGCCGAGATGTTCTCAGATCAGTTGGTTGGATGCGCAAACTTCTCGACCGCCAGCGTGATACGCTCCGTGATCGGCGCCATGGTCTGCTCAGCGAGCCTCATCGATTCATCGGCGAGCTTGCCAGTCTCTGCGAAGGCCGCCTGAAAGGACGTATCCATGAGACTCGCCCGCAAATCCATCGCCTCCTTCAACGACTTGACGCTAATCAGCGCCTTCCAAGTGGACTTGCTTTGATCGAGATGGGCCTGAGCCGACGCGGCCATGGTCTTGGACATGGCTTGCCATCCTGCGACCCAGACTTGGCCGGATTTCATGATCGCCTCGAAGTTACCCTGACTAAAGGAAGTGATCTCCGCCGTGGTCTTCGTCAAATTGGCCATGGTCTTCGTCGTGGCCATGGTCGTACCAGTCGAACCGTCCATGTCATCCTCCCCTGTATTTTTACTTTCGATTCGGGCAGCCGCCGTCGGCGCGTTCTTTCCACGGTTCCAACCAGCAGAGATCGGCGATGAGATTACCTTCGGTGGGCGTGAAGCATTCTTGATCTCTCTGATCGCCGCGGTTCTACCTCCGTCCTCGCATTAGTCGTCTGCCTAAGGTGGCTGGATCATCATGATCGTAAGATGTCTGGATCATTAATCTGGGGCAATGCAACTTCTTCGCGGGAGCGTGTGACAGAGGTTTTCATCCAAAACCAATGGCCGGCCGTCTCTTGTGCAGCCTTAGCAAAAGGCCCGGATGATCCCGCAACGTTAGCCTCGGAATCGAGCTACCTACTCACTCACCGGGGGACTGTCCAAACATTGGGGGATGATGCCGCTTTGGCAAAGGTCGGGGCTGCATTGGTGATCCGGTCAAATCGATGTCCAAATCCGACACCGAGCCTGCCATTGTAGACCGCGCAACGAACTTGGAGCAGCAGATCGGCGCCATTTCGTGGGCGTTGGTGCACTCGGTGGATGGAAGGCGAGATGACCCCGGCCCCGGGCCGCTACGCGATGACGCGTTGGCAACGGACGGATTTCGGACGCCCGGCCGCCAGCATTCGGTTCAGGGCCGCCACACCGATAGCAGCCTCGGTCTGTTGGGCAGCAAGGCTGCGGGCTCGTAGCCGAGGCCCGGTCAGCGCCTTGTAGCGACCCATCGTCGTTTCGACCAAAGAGCGTTGGCCATAGTTGGTGGCGACCTGCCAAGCCAGTCGTCCCCGTTCGGTAATCATCTGCAGATGGCGATCACGCTGCGTGGGCCCATCCAATTCGCCGCTCGGCACAGCTGTCGAGCGTGGTGGAACCACCACTTCGATGCCGTCGCCATGCGCGGCGATCGTCTCGTAGGTGGGCGCGGCCATCATACGCGCCGTCGGCAGTCACCCGTGTGATCTGACCGTCAATCTGGTCAAGCAGCGGGGCCACCTGGGACGGGTCGTCGGCGTCCTGATCCGTCAGGGTCTGCGCCACGATCATGCCGCTGGCGGCATCGACCACCAGATGCAGTTTGCGCCATTTCCGACGCGACTTCGCGCCATGCTTCGCCTCCAGCCATTGGCCCCGATCCGTAGATCTGTAGTCCAGTACTGTCGATCAACACATGCAACGCGCCGTGCGGCACCTGCGCCGGCTGAATCACCGGCAACTCCACCACCCGACGACCGACCGTGGTGTGATCAGGCGCGCATCGCCGCCGCCCCAACACCTCGATCCATATCGTATCTCAACTGAAAAAATCAGGGTGTCACCATCCCGCCTCGGTCGCGTCAACCCAGCTCGGTGTGACCCGGTTTTGAGCCACGTTCGTCACGGTTATTCAGGTCTCCTACGGCCTGGCGGTCCACCTGCAAATGGGCCCAGCGGAGCGCCTATTAGCGAACTGCGCAGTGCAGGGCGCGCCCTGCTTGAATCGTCCATCCGAGTCTGCATGCCGTTTGCGTTGTCTAAATGACAACACCAGGGAAAGCACAACGTCGCATCTTATTGCGAATCAGCATCTATTCCCTGCCATTCGGTCAAAGTATTATGTAGCCTCGCCGTACCGTCGTCATGGACGGGCCGATTGTCCTGCATCAGAAGGTGCATAGATAACTGGTACGGGAGGTTAACCGATGAGCAACGTTCTCGTATCAGGCATCGCCGCCGCCTTGTTGATGGTTACCACGGTGTCGCCGGCCAATGCTTTTCGCGGCGGTGGTGGTGGCGGCTTTCACGGCGGAGGCTTTCACGAAGGCTTTCACGGCGGCGGCTTTCACGACGGCTTTCGTGACGGTGGCGTTCATGAAGGCTTTCGTGGCGGTGGCTTTCACGACCATGACCACTTTCACGACCACGACCACTTTCACGAGCGCGGCTTTCGTGGGCCTGGTATCGTCGACGGTCTTGCGCTCGGCCTCGGGCTAGGTGTTGTTGGCGGAGCCCTACTCTACCCGCCCCCAGTCTACTAC
>JAQGHW010000317.1 GCA_028291505.1 Rhodopila sp.
AGCCGAAGCTATCCATTGTATTTGCCGAACCGATGACGCCTTCCGTGCTGGCCTGGCGGGCGCGGAACTAGAGCATGATCGCGCTGGGCGGCCAGCGTTTCGTTGGCGTCAGCCAAGCTGACGAAACACGAGGGGAACGTCCGTCGTCCGCAGGACGCGCTGTTCGCACGAAGCGCGTGAATCATGCGATCAAACAAAGGGATAGAGCGGAAAGGGGGCGCCCGCCCCTTCCAGATTGGGGGAATCAGCCGGGGGGTTAAGTTAAGGCCAGTATTAAGTTAAGGCCAGTACGGGACGCAGCGGGTCGCGCCAGCTACGAGGCCTAGAGCCTCGAGCCCGGGCCCCGACCGCCCCGCGCCAGGTGGCCCAGCAGACCGGGCCACGAGGGTGGGACTGAATCAGGTCGGTTCGATCTGCACGATCCCTGGTCGCGGCGACGCGGCGTGTTCCTTCAGCACCGCGTCGTTCGACGGATCGATCTCCTTCATCAGCACGTCGTAGCCCCACAGATCGGCCAGGTGCTGCAGCACCATCCGGGCGTCCTTCTCCTCCAGCAGCACGCGATTCAGCGCGCGGTGGTGCAGGATCAGGCGACGGTCGCCGGCGAGGTTCACGTCAACCACCTGGATATCGGCGGACGTCCACGACACGTCGTAGTGTTTTGCCAGCGCCTGCTTGATCTTGCGATAGCCGCGCTCGTCGTGGATCGCCTCGACCCGCAGGTTGGGCTCGCTGGCATCATCCATGACATGGAACAGGCTGAACTGACGAACCAGTTTCGGGCTAAGGTATTGCAGGATGAAGCTTTCGTCGCGGTAGTTGGCCCAGACGTCCCGCAGCACGTTCATGTGGTCGTTGCACCCGGCGATGTGCGGGAACCACTGCCGATCCTCGGCCGTCGGCAGGGTGCAGATGCGCTCGATGTCCTGCATCATGGCGAACCCCAGCGCATAGGGGTTGAAGCCGTTGTAGCGCCGATCGTCGAATTCAGGCTGGAACACGACGTTGGTGTGGGACGACAGGAACTCCACCATGGCGCCGTCGGTAAGCAGGCCCTTTTCGTGCAGCCGGTTCATGATCGTGTAGTGGGTGTAGGTGGCGCAGCCCTCGTTCATCACCTTGGTCTGGGTCTGCGGATAGAAATATTGCGCGATGATACGGACGATGCGGAGGACCTCGCGCTGCCAGGGGGCGAGCCTGGGCGCCGTCTTTTCCATGAAGTACAGGATGTTTTCCTGCGGCAGTTCCAGCAACGCCTTGCGCTGTTCCGCGGCCGTCGGGTCGTGGCGGGTGTTCTCCTTGCCCGGCACGGTGCGCCACAAGTCGTTGAACACCTTTTCGTCGTGCTCGCGCCGTTCGCGTTCGCGCTTTTCCTCGGAACGCAGATCGGCGGCCCGTTTGCGCGGGTATTTATGGACAGCGTGGCTCATCAGCGCATGGGCGGCGTCCAGCAGGCGTTCGACCGCGACCTCACCATACCGCTCCTCGCAGGACATGATGTAGTCCTTAGCGAATTCGAGGTAGTCCAGGATGCCGTTGGCGTCGGTCCACTGCAGGAACAGGTAGTTGTTCTTGAAGAAGTGGTTATGGCCAAATGCCGCGTGGGCCATCACCAGGGTCTGCATCATGGCGGTATTCTCTTCCATGATGTAGCTGATGCACGGGTTCGAGTTGATGACGATCTCGTAAGCCAGCCCCTGCATCCCAGCGCGGTACATCGCCTCATTGCGGGAGAAGTGCTTGCCGAACGACCAGTGCTTGTAGAACAGCGGCATGCCGATCGAGGAGTACGCATCCAGCATCTGTTCGGTGCCGATGACCTCGATCTGGTTCGTATAGACGTCGAGGCCCATTTCCTTCAGGGCGATTTTCTCGATCTCGTCGTAGCTGCGTTGAATGGTGCCGAATTCCCAATCGGCGCCTTCGAACAACGGGCGCTCTGCCCGGATTAGCGTGGAGCTCATTCGGCAGCGGCCTCCGCCCCATTTTTCTTAGCGAACAGCTCGCGGAACACCGGATAGATGTCCCGGCGATGACCGACCTTCCGCATCGCCATGGGGGCGCCGTTGCGGATGATCGTCGAATAGGTCTGCCACAAATCGCTGTCCCGGCGGATGAAGCCCGGCGGGAAGTGTTCCGAGTCGCGGCCAACCTCCAGATACGCATAGTACTGGCAAGCGGGCAGCAGCGTCCTGGTCAGCAGGGCAGCGGTCTTGTCGTTGTCGCTGGCGGTGTTGTCCCCGTCCGACGCCTGGGCAGCATAGATATTCCAGTTGTCGGGGCTGTAGCGCTCCTCGATGACACGCTGCATCTCCTCCAGCGCGGTGGATACCACGGTGCCGCCGGTTTCCGGGCTGTTGAAGAAGGTCTCCTCGTCGACTTCAGACGCCTGATGGGTGTGGCGGATGAACACCACCTCGACGTTCTTGTACCGCCGCTTCAGGAAGATGTAGAGCAGCACATAGAACCGCTTCGCCAGGTCCTTCATGTGCTCGGTCATCGAGCCGGACACATCCATCAGGCAGAACATCACGGCCTGGGCGACCGGTCTCGGGTGGGCCTCGAACCGCCGATAGCGCACATCCAACGGGTCGATGTAGGGGATCACGCCGGTGCGGCGCTGCTTGCGGGCGAGTTCCTCTTCCAGCGCGACGCGCCTGACCTCGTCATCCGGCCCATTCAACGTCTCGATCTCGTCGCGCAGTGCCTGCAGTTCCTCGGGCTTCGGCCGGCGCAACGCGATCCGGCGCGAAAGGCTGTTCCGCACGGTGCGGTTCAACGCCAGGTTGGCGGGCGAGCCGCTGACCGAATAACCGGCGCGGTGGTACACGATCGCATCGGCGTTCACGACCCGGCGTTTCGCCAGATCGGGAAGTTCAAGATCCTCCAGGAACAGATCGACGAACTCTTCGCGAGACAGGGCGAAGCGGAAATCGTCTTCGCCCTCCCCATCCGCGCTGCCTTCCGACCCGCTGCCACCGCCACCGCCAGGGGGACGCTGGATTGTGTCGCCGGCGATGTACTCCTTGTTGCCCGGCAGCAGATGGTCGCGGATGCCGCCCGTTCCACTGCGCCGGAACGATGGTTCATGCACCCCCTGCGCCGGCAGGACGACCTCACCGCCTTCGTCGGCATCTTTGATGCTGCGGCTGCCGGCGCTTTCGTGCACCGCCTTGCGGATCTGCGATTTGGCACGCCGCATGAAGCGCTGACGGTTGGCCAGATTTTTGCCACTCGGGTTCAGGCGGCGGTCAACTATGTGCATAGTGTGCCTGTGAGACCTCTTCGGGTTCGGCGGCCATTTTTAACCCGCCTGCTTCACGCGCATATACCATTCAACGAGGCGCCGGACTTGTCTTTCCGTGTAACCACGGCCTGTCATGCGTTCAACAAACTCGGTGTGTTTCTTTTCGGTATCACTGTCTTTTTTCGAGCCGAAGCTGATGACCGGCAGCAGTTCCTCGACCTGGCTGAACATGCGCCGCTCGATCACATCGCGGATTTTCTCGTAACTCGTCCACGACGGATTCTTGCCGTTGTTGTTCGCCCGCGCCCGCAGGCTGAATTTCACAACCTCGTTGCGGAAGTCTTTGGGGTTGGCAATCCCAGCTGGCTTCTCCACCTTGGTCAACTCTTGATTGAGTAGTTCCCGGTTCAACAACTGTCCCGTGTCGGCGTCCTTGTGATCGATGTCTTCGATCCAGGCGTCGGCGTAAGACACATAGCGGTCGAACAGGTTCTGCCCGTAGTCGTGGTATGACTCCAGATAGGCTTTCTGGATCTCATTGCCGATGAACTCCGCGTAACGCGGGGCGAGTTCACCTTTGATGAATTCCAGGTAGCGCTTTTCCGTCTCCTGCGGCATCTGGTCGCGCCGGATCGACTGTTCCAACACGTACATCAGATGGACGGGATCGGCCGCGATCTCGATCGTGTCATGGTTGAAGGTCGCCGCCAGCACCTTGAAGGCGAAGCGGGTGGAGGCGCCGTCCATGCCTTCCTCGACCCCCGCCGTGTCCTTATATTCCTGCAGGGACCGCGCGCGAGGATCGGTTTCCTTCAGGCTTTCGCCGTCATAGACCCGCATCTTGGCGTAGAGGGTCGAGTTCTCATGCCGTTTGAGGCGGGACAGCACAGAGAACCGGGCCAGCATCTCCAAGGTCGCCGGGGCACACGGGGCAGCGCCCAGCTCCGACCGCGTCACCAGCTTTTCGTAGATCTTCTGCTCCTCGGTCACCCGCAGGCAGTACGGCACCTTGATCACGTAGATGCGGTCGATGAACGCTTCGTTGTTCTTGTTGTTCTTGAACGACTGCCACTCCGATTCGTTGGAGTGCGCCATGATGATGCCCTGGAACGGGATCGCGCCGATGTTTTCCGTGCCGATGTAGTTGCTTTCCTGCGTCGCGGTCAGCAACGGATGCAGCATCTTGATCGGCGCCTTGAACATCTCGACAAACTCGAGCATGCCCTGGTTCGCTCGGTTCAACCCACCCGAGTAGCTGTAGGCATCGGGATCGTTCTGGGCGTGCATCTCCAGCTTGCGGATGTCGACCTTGCCGACCAGGGAGGAGATGTCCTGGTTGTTCTCATCGCCCGGTTCGGTCTTGGCGATACCGATCTGGCGCAGCCGCGACGGGATCAGCTTCTGCACGCGGAATTTGGAGATATCGCCGCTGAATTCGTCCAGGCGTTTGATGCACCAGGGGCTCATGAGGCCGGTCAGGCGGCGCGTCGGTATGCCGTAGCGGTCCTCCAGCAGGGCCCCCATGCGCTCCGGGTCGAACAGACCCAGCGGGCTTTCAAACACCGGACTGAGGTCGTTGCCGGCCTTGAGGACGTAGATGGGGTAGGTCTCCATCAGCGCCTTGAGCCGTTCGGCGAGGGACGACTTGCCGCCGCCGACCGGGCCGAGCAGGTACATGATCTGCTTGCGCTCTTCGAGGCCCTGCGCGGCGTGGCGCAGGAAACCGACGATGCGCTCGATGGTCTCTTCCATGCCGTAGAATTCGCTGAACGCCGGGTAGGCTCGGATCGTCCGGTTCATGAAGATCCGGCCGAGGCGCGGGTCTTTCGAGGTATCGACCATCTCCGGCTCGCCGATCGCAGCCAGCAGGCGTTCCGTTGCTGTCGAATAGACCAACGGGTCCTTCTTGCAGGCGTCCAGGTATTCCGCCAGCGACATCTCGGCTTCGCGGTGAGCCTCGAACGTCTTCGCGTAGGCGGAAAAGATATCATCGACCGAATTCATGCGGCCGCTCCATTGTTAAGGGTGGTGCCACGATCACCCGGATTCGCATGCAACTTAATATGCAAGATGGGTGCTACCGTAGCGTATGGGGGGTCCGTCGCGGGAATGTTTTCGTCGATTCGCATCATTCCGGCGTTCGCAATCGTGTTATAAACTTGTATTCTGGGGGCAAAACGGCCGTCATCGGCAGTGTTCTTTCTTCCGCCGGTTCGAAATCGTGACCGGCCCAATCGGGGGTTGAAGCTTCATTCATCAGCTCCCTGTTCCAATCCACAGGGCAGAGACCTCCCGGCGTGAGCGACCAGCCCTTTGACGGGACGAACGCGGCTACCTCGTGCTTTGAGGTGGAGGCTCCGTCGTTCAAGGGACGGCGACCCGCATATCCGAAAGTCCACGAATCCGTGGCATATCGAGTGATCACAGAATAGTGAAAGGCGGCGCGGCGCATATCAAGAAAATTCGCGTCGCAGCTGCAAGAAACCGACTCGATGCATATCTGGGACCGTCGAGCGGATGGATTCGACAATGGGCGCCGGCCATCTGCGACCAGCATCGCGGGGGCTGACGGTGCGGCAGGTCGCCGGGTGGCGGTTGCCGCTTGAGTGGCTGTCAGGTGCATTAAGCGCCTCTCCAAGCCCTGGGGTGCATCCGGATTGGGAACACCGAAGCGCTTGGAATACAGTGATATGTTTAACAGGCCATTAACGTGTGTCGTTTTCTGTCCAACTTTCTTTTTCACGCTCAAACGCTACACCACTCGGGCGGCGTCGTGGACGAGAATCTTTGTGTGATACGTCGCTGTGCAGGCATTGCTGAAACCGAAGGCACGTGCCCCAGCAACGCGCGTGCTGACGTCGGCCTGCATTAGATATATGGGCGCAAAAGCTTGATTCACAATATCTTTGGCAGTACGACAACTAGACTAAATCTCACGCCGGCCGCTTGGGTTGCACGCCTCGAGTCCCGGTTTTCTTGCCACGCGGATATGACCGACATGCTGCCACCAAGAGGCATCTCGCATTGGGCCGGCTTCCGCCTCGACCGGCCGCTGGTCATGGGCGTCATCAACGTCACGCCGGATAGTTTCAGCGACGGCGGACGCCGAACCGACGTGCGGGACGCCATCGCAACCGGCCTGGCGATGGCCGCGGACGGTGCGGACATCGTTGACATCGGCGGGGAGAGCACCCGACCCGGTGCGGCGGCGGTTCCACCTGACGTCGAACAGAAACGTGTCCTGCCAGTGATCCGTGCCCTGGCGGCGCAGGGCCTCTGCCTGTCGGTGGACACAAGAAATGCTGCGACCATGCGGGCAGCGCTCGCGGCCGGTGCCAGGATCGTCAACGACGTTTCGGCGCTGGCGCATGATCCACTCTCGGCCGCGGTGGTGGCAGAGCACGGCTGTCCGGCCGTGTTGATGCACTCCCGCGGCGAATCGGCGACCATGTATGCCCGGGCCGTGTACCGGGATGTCGTGGCCGAGGTGCGGACCGAACTGTCGGCGCGCGTCGAAGCGGCCGTTCAGGCCGGGGTAAGGGTGGAGCAGATCGCGATCGACCCCGGGATTGGTTTCGCCAAACAGGGAACGCACTCGCTGGCGGTGCTACGGGGACTGCCCGACCTCGTCAGCCTCGGCTACCCGGTTTTGGTGGGTGTTTCGCGAAAAAGCTTCATCGGCACTGTGTCGCGGGAGCCACAGGCCGACAGGCGCCTCGGCGGGTCACTCGCCGCCGCGCTATTCGCCTGGATGCGCGGTGCGTCAATCCTTCGCGTACACGACGTTCGGGAGACAGTTCAAGCGTTTGGTGTCTGGTTGACACTGTTTGAACAAGGCATGGTTCCGCTTCCCCAACACGGGGGGTTGCATTAGACCTGCCGAACGGAGCGACGGAAATCGCATGACCAGAACGAGACGTTTGTTCGGCACCGACGGCATCAGGGGCAAAGCCAATACCGATCCGATGACGGCGGGCATCGCGTTGCGGCTAGGCCAGGCGGCGGGGCTGCTGTTCACCCGGGGTGAGCATCGGCATCGGGTCGTCATCGGCAAGGACACCAGGCTGTCCGGCTACATGCTCGAACCCGCCCTCACCGCCGGTTTCATCGGCGCCGGCATGGATGTCACCCTGCTGGGACCGCTGCCGACACCCGCGGTGGCGATGCTGACCCGGTCGTTGCGTGCCGATCTCGGGGTGATGATCTCCGCCTCGCACAACCCGTATGAGGACAACGGTATCAAGCTGTTCGGGCCCGACGGCACCAAGCTGTCCGATGACGTGGAACTCGAGATCGAGGATCTGATGGATAGCGGCTTCGCCGGCCGTCTCTCGGAACCCCACCTGTTGGGTCGCGCAGCGAGGCTGGACGATGCGGCCGGACGGTACATCGAAGTGGCCAAGGCCAGCTTTCCGCGCGGGTCACGGCTGGACGGCCTGCGCATCGTCATCGATTGCGCCAACGGGGCCGCCTACAAAGTGGCGCCGACCGTGCTGTGGGAATTGGGTGCGACCGTCATCCCGGTTGGCGTGGGGCCGGACGGATTCAATATCAACAAAGGGTGCGGCTCGACCGAACCGGGGTTCCTCTGCGCCAAGGTGGTCGAACATGGCGCACATTTGGGCATCGCGCTGGATGGCGATGCCGACCGGGTGATCATCGCCGATGAGAACGGTGAGGTCGTCGATGGCGACCAGATCCTGGCGCTGATCGCGCGGTCCTGGCACCAGGCCGGAATATTGCGCGGCGGCGGCATCGTCGCCACGGTCATGTCCAATCTGGGGTTGGAGCGGCATCTGGCGGGCCTGGGACTGTATCTGCACCGCACCAAGGTCGGCGACCGCTATGTCGCAGAGGATATGCGTGCCCGCGGCATCAATGTCGGCGGCGAGCAGTCAGGCCACCTGATCCTGTCCGACTTCGCCACCACGGGGGACGGGTTGCTGGCGGCGCTTCAGGTGCTGGCCGTTCTGGTGCAGCGGGATCGGCCCGCCTCCGAGGTTCTGCAGGTCTTTCAGCGGCTGCCGCAGCGGTTGAAAAATGTGCGGTTCACCGGTGTCTCGCCGTTGGGGGCAGCGTCCGTGCAGATGGCGATTCGGGCGGCCGAAACCCGCCTGAACGGCACCGGCCGTCTGCTGATCCGGGAAAGCGGCACCGAACCGCTGGTGCGGGTGATGGCAGAGGGCGAGGACAGCGTCATAGTGGCCGAGGTGGTGGATTCGCTGTGCGAGATGATCGCCGAGGTCGCCCGCGTCCGGGAAGCCGCCATCTGATGGAACGCCAATCCCGGCATTGCCCGCTCGGGCATCGGTCTGGTCGTTGCGACGAACGTGCCGACGCGGCGATCGCGCCGGCCAGTCAGCACGCAGGCCGGGATCGCCACTTCGCGTCGGACCTGGTGTGATGCAAGGTCGGGTACTGGTCGTCGCCGGATCGGATTCGGGTGGTGGAGCAGGGATCCAGGCGGATCTCAAGACGATCACGGCACTGGGGGCCTTTGCCGCGACGGCGATCACCGCCCTGACGGCGCAGAACACGCTTGGTGTGCATGGCGTGATGCCGGTGCCTCCGGACTTCATTCGCCAACAAATCGACGTGGTCATGAGCGACATCGGCGCCGACGTCATCAAGATCGGCATGCTCGGTGACACCGCCACGATCGAGACGGTCTGCGATGCTCTGGTGGCCTTCGCGCCCGATGTGCCGGTGG
>JAQGHW010000332.1 GCA_028291505.1 Rhodopila sp.
TATGCCTAACCAGACCTGGATCAACCCACCCCGGAAAACAGAAATCAACCAAGCCTAATTCGAGACGTCGGCTGTCTCAAAGTCATTGACACGTTCCGGCAGACGTTGGCCGCGTAGGACGGATCAAGGCTGGCCGGTCCGGTATTATACCCTGATCACGCCAGAATCCGAAAATCCTTGGGAGAGATGATACGAAAGCTGTCCGATAGGGGTCACCACACGATCCGTACAAAATCGTACGCTAAGCCGAATAATAAACGAAATCAGATGGTTATAAGATCGATCGGCTGCGCATCCGATCAGCCCCAGATTGCAAATTATGGGGATTTTTCGTCCAACATCTTCTCTGACATCGTGCATGGCGGACAAGGTGACCACCAAGTCCCTGTTACCGTCCGATTTTGTACAAATCGTGTGGTGACCCCGTTTTCCAGTAATCGCGCAGAATGTCCAACAGCCGGGGCGACAGCATAACGTAACGATCTTTCCGCCCCTTGCCCGCCTCCACACGGATGACCATCCGCTGGCTGTCGATGGCTGCTGGCTTTAGCCTGACCGCCTCGAAAACACGCAATCCGGCCGCGTAGCAAACGGTCAAAATCACCCGCTGCTTCGAGATTTTCACCGCGTCCAGGAAAGCGGCAACCTCCGCGGGACTCAGCACTTCGGGAAGCTGGTGCGGCTTCCGGCAGGTGGGGATGTCATCCTTGATGGTCCACTCCCGGCGAAGCGTAACGGTGTAGAGGAACCGAAGCGCGGCTACCGCGAGCGAGATCGAACTGGCCGCCAGGCGCTTATCCTGGGCCAGGTAAAGCTGCCAGGCCCGGATCTCGGGTGGCCCGAGACGTTCTGGCGATTTGCGAAAATGGCGAGCGAACCTGTCGACCTGTTCGACATAGCTGATCTGGGTTCGGGGGGCGAGGTTGCGAATCTGCATGTCCTCGATCATCCGATGGCGAAGTGGGGTCATGGCCAACTCCTCTGTGAGACAAGCAGCGCCACATGGCGCGGGCGCATCGTCTTGCAGTTGAGTTGTTGGGCGAGGGGCCGACGGACCGTTGCCCACCAACCGACCCTGTATGACTGGAAGAACAGTCTAAATCACGCGACTCCCGCGCAGCGGGTTAGTCCAACGTCTTTTGTCATGCGTGAGATTTGTGCTACAAACGGGCCATGACCTGTCATTTTGAAAATTATTTGGCGTAGGGTTTTGAGGATTAATCGGCGCGGCCGGTGTGCGCGGACCGAGCGAGGCGCCCTATCTGGGCGGCTCACGCCGCAATGCCACCACCCTTATCGCAACATAACTGGCGTTGCCCTACACTGTCAGGCGAACGGAGGATCGCAGGGCCGTGAAGCCGGATGGGAAAGAACCACAGCGCCAGCGCGGTGACCGCTACTCGGCAATCGGGCCGGCCAATTTGAAGAAATCGATCAACTGAGCCGGGAAGCGGGTCACGCGCTCGCGTATAGACGGGACGGATGCTCGCACTATCCTTCGCCGGCCCGCTGCGACGGGCGCAGCGCGGCGAGAGCGAGGGAGGAAGCGATGCCGTTCGATGGGATTGCTGATCCGGTAGCCGCGAAGTCGCTGCAGGCGCTGGAACTCATGGAGGACCGGCTTCAGGGTGGTCGCAAGTGGACACGCCACTTTATGTTCAGGGACGGCGGCAAGATGTGCCTGCTCGGCGCTAGCTACTTCGGTTGCGACATCGGTACCGGAAGGCAGGCTGACCGGGCGTTGGAATACCTCGCGCGGGCGATCAGGCCGGGGTCGCATGCCAAGGATTGGAGCGACCGCTGCAGGGTCGAGACGAGTATCGCGGACTTCAACGATAGCTGTGCGGGCTATAGCGAAATCGAGCGCGTTCTGCGCGCCGCGCAAGAGCTGGCCCGCGCCGACATTACGGCGGCACAGCTAGCATAGGGGCTGGCCGCGATTCTCCGTCAAACGAGGGATGAGCGGTCAGGTCCGAAGTGTCCGGGAACCCTGGGCGGCCAATGGCAACTCGGACGACATGATTGTCGGACGGAGAGACGGACAGGCATTGCAGCGGTGAGCGACTGTAGCGCGACAATCTGGATGAGAGGCGTATTACCTCATCCAAGAATGCTCCCGAGCGGGCCTGTCAGCCTCCCTTGTAGGACCGTACTCGACCCCAAGCGGTCCTTCGCAACCTCGGGTCAACCGGCAGAGATTGGCCGGAACCGGCCGTCAGCGGTCTGTCGGCTTTCAGGTGCGGAACGGGCAAAACGGGCACTTCCGCAAGCAGGTGCCTAGGCAGCGACTGCCCTTCAGACGACGGTCGCAACCTCCCCAGTTGCATGCTATCCATTGGATGAAATACTCTTCTTATGGTAGTGTTGTGGTCACGAACTGATGTTGCCACGAAGTCCATCAGTCAACGCTGACTAACAACCGACGCTCTGTCCTCTGAATCGAACTTTCGGTCCCGCTGCTACCAGACCTCCAACTACCGGAGAAGCATCATGAAACGCAGGACGGTGGTGGCTTTCGCAAGTCTGTATGCCGGTGTTGTCGTGAGCACGACGATGCTTGGTGGCTCGCCGGCCGTCGCGGCCACCCCGCCGAAACCCGCGATCAGCGAGGACGCGCGTTCCGCGTTGGCACAGATGGGGACGGCGCTCCTCGCAAAGGAATTCTCGTTTTATGCCCATACGATTCGCGTGTATGGGAGCCAGGGCAAAGAGCAGCTACATATCGTCAACGACTTCGAGGCCACGTTTCGCCGCCCTGATCGATTGCTGGTCGCGGGTATCGGCGACGATGGACCGCGCAAGTTGACCACAGACGGCAGCAACGTCGTCTTCGCGCTCGGCGATGGCAAGACGTACGCCACTTTGCCGGTGCCCAACACGATTCAGCAGATGATGTACGTCGTCATGGGCCGCTTCGGTGTCGACTTTCCGCTGGCGG
>JAQGHW010000852.1 GCA_028291505.1 Rhodopila sp.
GCATGACCTTGTCGGCTGATTCCGGTGAGATCATCGACTGGTCAGGCGATTCCTTGAATCGCATCAGCATCACGACCTGAGCGCCGACGGCGGTCTGATAGAATTTCACGGCCTCATCACAACGGCCTTCGAACGACAGGTATGGTTGGACCAACATGGCTTCATCCCCTTTGGAGCAAGACAGCGATCGTGCCGATTGGTTTGGTTTGTGAACGCTGTCCACATATTGGTATCATCGATTATGGACACTGTCCACATAAACGCGCGATAAGTTAGTGTGACAGTGAGACACGCACCGATTGTGCCGGCTCGCGGGACCTATCGGCATGGGGACCTGCGGCGGGCGCTGCTGGAGGCCGGGATCGAGCTTGCGCGATTCGGCGGGCCTGAGGCCGTTACCCTGCGGGAAGCGACTCGCCGGGTTGGCGTGGTGCCGAATGCCGCCTACCGCCACTTCGCGAGCCAGCAAGACCTGCTGCACGCGGTTCGTTCGGCGGCTTTGGCGGAGCTGGCGGGGTCGATGGAGACGGAACTTGCGATGATCGGGGCGGATCTTTCGCCGTCGGTTTTCGCGATGGCCAGTCTACGGGCTGTCGGCGCCGGCTACATGCGCTTTGCCCGTGCCGAACCAGGCCTGTTCCGCACGGCATTCGGCACCGGGCCGCAGGCGGACAGGACGCTGCCTGCCGAAAGCGCCGACCGTTCCCGGCTGGGCCCTTTCCAATTGCTGAGCCTGGCGCTTGATCGGATGGCTGCCGAGAATGTATTGGCTGCGAAACGGCGCCCGGGTGCGGAATATCTGGCGTGGTCGGCGGTGCATGGGTTGGCGATGCTGGTTATCGACGGTCCGTTGCGGGGGATGGATGAGCAACAGATCGATGCGCTGATTCCTCGGCTGTTGGAGATGGTCGAGAAAGGGATTTGAGGGGATTGTCCAGGAAAAACCTCAGCATTTCTTGCGTGGCGTCGGGTCCTCGGGGATCGGTGTAGGACCCGGCCGGACTGCCGCCGAACCAGGCATGTCCGGCGCCGTGGACGACCCATTTCTCCACCAGCGTGTTCCCGTTGGCATCGAGGTGCAGGGTTCGCGTGTAGGCATGGCCGTTTGGGATCTGTCCGGTCTCGGTTCGTGTGTGCAGCGGCGTCCCCTGCATTGCCTGCGCAACGACTGCGTCGCCGTTTCGGGCGTTGACGGTGGTATCCCGTTCGCCGTGAAAAACGATTGTGGGTACGAGAGGCTTTTTGCCGGACCGAGCGTGGCCCTGGCCGCCGCGCTGCATGACGGCGAAGGCGGACTGCATGTCTCGGGCTGCTCCGCACGCCAGGCCTGAATGCACGCCTGCCGCCGCATAGAGATCGGGATATGCGTCGGCCATGATGGCGGCGGCGGCCCCGCCGGCGGACAGGCCCGCGACATAGACGCGAGCAGGATCGACGGCGAAATCGCGCATGACCTGGCGGGTGATGCCGGCGATCAACGAGGGTTCGCCACTGTCGCGCTGCTGGTCGCTGGCGCTGAACCAGTTCCAGCATTTCTGCATGTTGGCTGCGCTGGTCTGGCCGGGATATGCGACGAGGCAGGTGTGGGCTTCGGCGGCGACATTCATGCGCGTTCCGGCAGCGAAATCATCGGGCGACTGGGTGCAGCCGTGCAACATGACGATCAGTGGAACGGGCTGCCCGTGATAGCCGGTCGGGATATACAGTTTGTATGGACGGGATCCCGCCTGGTTGGTGAAAGTCTTGGCCAGGAAATCCGCGGCATCGCCGGCGGGTTGTGCCGGCTGGAGCAGCCGGTCGATGATCCGGGCATCCAGCGGGCCGGCGGTGGCGGGAGCGGTCGGCACGCCGAACATACGCTGCAGCATGGCGGTGGCGTCGGTCAGGCGACCGGCTTTGGTGAGACGTGCTGCCTGCCGCAGATCTTGCGGTGAAAAAGGCCTCATAATCGTTACTTTCTGTTGAGGGATCCGCTGGCTCTGTTCGGAACCGCGGTTGGTGCTTCATTGAAGCGTTTATGCGGTCGATTAATGGGTTCGATCGGCGAGCGCGGCCTTGACCTCGGCGCTGGCGTGCAATGCACCCAGCACGGTTACCGACGCGATGACTGCTCGGGCCAGGTCGGCTGTCACATCGTTGGCGATGCTGGCCAGTCCGAGAACACTGATATGCAACATCTGGCCGCGCTCGCGGGCGGCTTCCAGGTCACCTCGGGTGTAGTGGCAAAGCCCGAGCTGGAGCGTTTTCCGGTTGATTGACTGGGAGAGCGCGTCGCTGTGGCGGTCGAGCTGGTTGCGGATGGCGGTGCGAATGAAGTCCGTGCGGTTGGCGTAGAAGCTGTCCCGCACCATCAGATCGATATGGCCGAGATCGACGTAGCCGAGGTTGATGGTGATTTTCTCGCTGTCCGCCGGCTTGGGTCGGAGTTCCTGAAGTTTTGGCGTGACCATCCGTTAACCATCCATTAACCATCTGTGTGGATGGTAGATGGGGTGGCGGTTGTTGGCTTACAAGACGTGATACCAGTCGACCCTTCGAGGCGCTGGGGTGTGATTTCGCGCGCAGCCGCCACGCCAGCGGCCCGAAGTAGCCGCTGGTTTATTGATTTCGCGCGCAGCCGCCACGCCAACCCTGATCGAGTAGGGAGACGCCTCGCGGCGCCCCCCTCTCACACCACCGGGCATACGGTCCTCGTACCACGGCGGTTTCCGACTTGGTTCAACGCAACGTGGCGGGCTTCCA
>JAQGHW010000356.1 GCA_028291505.1 Rhodopila sp.
GACATGTTCAAGGATATCGAGGCGGGTCGGGGCCTGCTGTATCGTGCCTGCATGACGGCAAATCCGTTCCCCGATCCGTTCATGGCGGCGGCGGCGAAGATCTTCTGCAACGAAATGTCGTTGCGGGTGACCACCGAGGCGGTGCAGGTGCATGGCGGCTTCGGCTTCACCGACGAGTACCCGGTGTCCCGGTTCTATCGCGGCGCGCGGTATGGCTCGATCGGTGGCGGCGCCTCGGAGACCTTGCGCGACCTGATCGGCAAGAAGATCGTCGGCGAGTTCGATGTTGCGGATGGCATCATGGGTTTGGGAACGTTCTGACATGCTTCTTATCGAGGCGGACGGCAAAGCCTTGTTCGCGGAACATGGCATCCCGATCCCGGCCGGCGTTGTGGTGACGGATGGCGTGCCATCGTTGCCCGGCGACGGCCCGTGGATGGTGAAAGCGCAGGTGCCCGTGGGTGGGCGCGGCAAGGCGGGCGGTGTCGTCCTTTGCCATTCCCGAACGGAGGTCGAAGCGGCAGTCGCCGGGATGCTCGGCAGTCGCTTGAAGGGGCATGCCGTCGATGCCTGTCTGGTGGAACAGGCCGCGATTGGGCAGGAACGTTACCTAGCCATCATGGTTGATGCCGCCAGCTACGGGTTGCGGGTGATTTATTCCGCCCAAGGTGGCGTCGAGATCGAGCATTCCGCGTCGGCACAAGGGCGGCTGTGCTCGCCGCATCCCGGTGCGGTGGCCGAGGCGCTGGCGGAACTGATCGCGGACGAACCAGCGGACTGGCGCGATCAGGTGGCAGCGATCGGCAAGGCACTGGCATCGCTGTTGATCCAGCAGGAACTGGCACTGGTCGAGATCAATCCGCTGTTCGTTTCGGCGTCGGGTTGTGTCGCCGGCGATGCCAAGGTGGTGGTGGATTTGAATGCCGTCGATCGCCAGCCACGCATCGCCTCACTGATCGCCGCACGTCCTGCGGTGTACGCGGATGCCTGTCGAAAGATCGCCGAGGGGTTCGATTATGTTGAACTCGATCCGGATGGAGAAATCGGATTGGTAACGACCGGGGCCGGATTGTCGATGATGCTGATCGATGAACTGACGGCACGTGGCGCGAAGCCGCTGAATTTTTGTGACATTCGCACCGGCCAGATGCGCGGCAGTCCAGCCAGGTTGATCCGGGTGTTGGAATGGATCACGGCGCGATCGTCGTTGAAAGCCGTGCTGGTCAACATCTTTGCCGGGATCACCGATCTTGGCGAATTTGCCGGGTTGTTGGCAGCGGCGATCGAGGCGTCCCCGCGACTGCACGTGCCGGTTGTCGCCCGATTGGTGGGGCGCAACGCGGCGGAGGCGCGACGAATACTGGGCGAAGCGCAGCCGGGGATGCTGGTGACCGAGGACCTGCAGGAAGCCCTCGCGCGGATCGACGCGATCGTGGGGGCGGCGCCATGATCGGCAGCCTGTCGCGCACGACCCCGGTCATCGTCCAGGGCATCACCGGCCGCATGGGACGCAGCCACGCGGTCCTGATGCGTGCCTATGGAACGAATATCGTCGGCGGAACCTCGACGCGAACCGACATGAAGGAGGCGGCGGGCGTTCCGGTCTTCTCGTCGTGCGCCGATGCCGTGATGGAGACGGGGGCGGTCGCGTCCGTTGCGATGGCTCCGCCCGAGGAAACCCGGGCCGCGGTGCAGGAAGCGCTGGCGGCGGGGATCAAGCTGATCGTCACGGTCGCCGAGGGCGTTCCATTGCACGACGCGATCAAGATCGGCCGCGCTGTGCGGCGGGCCGGCGCGGTCTGGGTGGGGGCCTCCACGCCCGGGCTGGCCATACCCGGCGAGTGCAAGCTCGGCTTCCTGCCTGATGTGTGTCTGCACCCGGGACCGATCGGGATCATGTCCAAAAGCGGCACGTTATCCTATGAAGTCGGCTACCGGCTGGTCCGCGAGGGGCTCGGACAGAGCATCTGGGTCGGCGTCGGTGGCGATCCGGTGAAGGGCGTTCGTTTCGCCGACCTGCTGCCGGTTTTCTTCGACGATCCGCGCACGAAAGGGATCGTTCTGGTTGGCGAAGTCGGTGGCGCCGAGGAGGAGGAATGCGCCAAAGCCTATGCCCGTATTGGTGCAAAAAAGCCGTTGTTCGCGCTGATCGCGGGGCGGGAGGCGAAGGAGGGTGTCTCGATGGGCCACGCCGGTGCACTGGTGCATGGGGAGTCAGGCACGCTGGCATCAAAGACGCAGCGGCTGACGGAGGCCGGGGCAACAGTGTTTGGCTCGATCGAGGCGTTGATCGATCGTTGCGCACGAGACTACCGGTTCGACAAGAAGTGACGGCTGTCGCCTTGACCGACAGCTCGGCAACAACCGCAAGATCGGCGGGCTAGCACGGTCGCGAGATCACGACCAGCGGGTTACACCTTCATCTCCTGCACGAAACGCGCCCTCTGTCCGCACGCCGCGATGAGAAACGACAAATCCGTTCCAGTTGAAACATAACGGGCGCCCATTCGGACAAACTGCGTCATCAAATCGTCCCGTGCCGCCAGACCGCCGATACCGACATGTTTGCCGACCTTTCGCGCTGCTTCGATCGAGCGGGTGAAGGCGTCCTTCAAGCGAGGATGATCATACTGCCCGGTGATCCCCATCTCGCCGCATAGATCGTTACTGCCGATCAGCAGCATGTCGACGCCCTCTGTGGCAATGATCTCCTCGACATTCTCCAGTGCGGCGACGGTTTCCATCATCACCACCAGTGATGTCGCGTCGTTCATCGCGGCGTTCGTCTCCGCCATCGGGAAGTTGCGGTACTGATAGTGCGACAATGCGCCGCCAGCCGACCGGTGCCCCAGCGGAGGGAATTTCACCAGTTCCACAATGGCGCGGGCCTCCGCGGCCGATCGGACATGTGGCGTGATGACGCCCATCGCGCCGCCGTCCAGGACACGGCAGATATATTCGGGGGTGTTCGCCGGGACGCGTACCAGCGGCGTGATGCCGATCTGCTGGGCGCTGATGCAAATCTGGCAGCACGTATCGATCGATAGCGTGTTGTGCTCCAGGTCTACGTATAAAGTGTCGAAACCGGCGGTCTTGGCGATCGCGGCGATCTCGATGGATCGCGCGAAGCGCACCGTCATGGATGCCACGACCCCCTTCGCGGCCAGCTTTTCTTTCATATGATTGCGCAGGATGCTGCGAAGTTCGGACATGTTTCTCTCCCCGTTCAACGCGGACAGCGTGGGGACAAGACGGGCAGCATGCAAGTCTGTATGGTGCCGCCAAGGGAAAATGACGGGACCAAGGGGCAGGATGCTGGACACCACCAACGCGCCGCCGCCGCTGCTGGATGTGCGCGGCGTCACGCTGCAATACAAAACCCGAGACCACCTGGTCACGGCGACATACCGGGTGGATTTCTCTGTCCAGCGGTCCGACCGGTTCATCTTGTTGGGCCCGTCGGGCTGCGGGAAGTCGACGCTGCTGAAGGCCGTGGGCGGCTACATGGCGCCGACCGAGGGTGAAATCCAGCTCAAAGGCCAGCGCATCACCCGGCCCGGACCGGACCGGATGATGGTGTTCCAGGAGTTCGACCAGCTTTTGCCCTGGAAGACCGTGCGCCAGAACGTGGTGTTCGCGCTGCAAACCTCCGGCAAACTCAAGGGCAGGGCAGCCGACGAGAAGGCCATGCAGTATATCGAGAAGGTGCATCTGGCGCGGTTCGCGGACGCGTATCCTCACACGCTGTCGGGCGGGATGAAGCAGCGGGTCGCCATCGCCCGCGGCATGGCGATGGAACCGGACATTCTGCTGATGGACGAACCCTTTGCCGCTTTGGATGCGCTGACGCGGCAGCGGATGCAGGAAGAACTGCTGATGCTGTGGGACGACACGAAATTCACCGTGCTGTTCGTGACCCACTCGATCCCCGAGGCGGTGAGGATCGGCAACCGCATCCTGCTGCTGTCGCCGCATCCCGGCCAGGTGAAAGCGGAAATCAACAGCCTGCCGCCGAACACCGACCGTTCGGTGGTCGCGGCACTGGAGGCCCGCATCCACGGCATGCTGTTCGCCGACCGGGTGGAGGAGGACGAGCATGTCTGAAACCGCCCTCCGACCGGAAATCGTCCAAACACCGCGCGGCGCGCAGGATTTTGGCATCGTCGAAAAGCCGCTGACGGTCTTCGAACGGCTCTACAATCAGGCCTGGCTGCGCAAAACCTTTCTGATCGCGGTCCTTCTCGTGGTGTGGGAACTCTATGCCCGGCATCTCGACAACCCCCTGCTGGTGCCGACGTTCACCGATACGATCACGGCGTGGTGGGAGGGGATTGCCTCGGGCGTGCTGCCGGACCGAGCGTGGACGTCGTTGCAGGTGCTGGCGATCGGGTTCAGCACCGGTGTCGTGCTGGCGTTCATCCTGACCGTGCTGGCGATCACGACGCGGATCGGGACGGATTTCCTGGAAACCATGACGGCGATGTTCAACCCGCTGCCGGCGATCGCGCTGCTGCCGCTGGCGCTGATCTGGTTCGGGCTGGGTGTTGGAAGTCTGGTGTTCGTGCTGGTGCATTCGGTGCTGTGGGCGGTGGCGCTGAACACCCATGCCGGGTTCCGCGGCGTATCGCAGACGCTACGGATGGTGGGGCGGAACTACGGGTTGTCCGGGCTGTCGCTGGTGCTGAAAATCCTGATTCCAGCAGCGTTTCCCTCAATTTTGGCGGGGTTGAAGATCGGCTGGGCGTTCGCTTGGCGGACGCTGATCGCGGCGGAACTGGTGTTCGGTGTTGCTTCAGGGAAGGGCGGGCTGGGCTGGTACATCTTCGAGAGCAAGAACGAGCTCGACATCCCCGAGGTTTTCGCCGGGCTGCTGACCATCATCATGATCGGGTTGCTGGTCGAAAACGTGGTGTTCCGCACCATCGAGATCAGGACGGTGCGCCGCTGGGGCATGCAGAACTGAACAAGGCTTGCGCGGGGGGGATCAACCGGCTAGGAAACGGCCCCGCCCGTCACCCGGCGCTGCTGTAGCTCAGTGGTAGAGCACTCCCTTGGTAAGGGAGAGGTCGAGAGTTCAATCCCCTCCAGCAGCACCAGTTCCACCACACCGCCCCAGAACCCGTCGATCGCAGCTGTCTGGATTCGGTCGCGATGGGCGTCAGGCGGACCTGGCACGCAGGTCCAGATGAACCTGGGCATCCCCCAGGCCTGGGTGATTGCACCGCCTCGCTGACCAGAGGCCCGCTCAACCGCGAATTCGTTTCGGACGCGCCGCGCCTCGATGCTGGCAATTCGCCGGCAGGCGCCGCTGGCACAGCTCTTGCTATCTCGACAATCGAGACGCCGCTTTCGACACGATCCTCAAGGAGCGCCAACCGTGACCATACCTCTAGCCTTTGCCTGCATGCAGCCTCAGACCCGAAGGATCGTGTCGTCCCGTCTACCGACCGGGCGCGCGATGACGGTCGTCGCCGGTATCGTCTGCCTCATCGCGATGTCCGCTTCCTCGCAGGCGTGGGCAACGGATGCGATTTCACCTGCCTGCAAACAGATGCAGGCGAAGTATCCCCAACTGAAGGGCAAGACCCCGATCGACGCGGCCAGCCCCTACACCCCGGTTTGCGAGGCATTCGACCCCCGGGACCCAAGCAAATATGACGCCGAAACCGTACCCGTAGCGTCGGCATGAACACTCAGTACGTACATTATTTTCAAGCAACGATAGCAGCGAACGACTCGCGCGCTCCAACCCCTGGCGGCCACACCCGCGGAGGCCTACCGACATGACCCTGATCAACGACGAGCACCAGGCCGAACGCGCCCGCCTGCGCCCGGTGCTGCACGAACTGCGGGCAACGCCGGCGACAGTGCATTGGGGCTATTTCGACGCCGCACTCGCCCCCGTGATCACCGTCGCGAACGGGGACATCG
>JAQGHW010000367.1 GCA_028291505.1 Rhodopila sp.
GATCCTGTGGGGACGCGCGTCCGATCGCAGCGGGGAACGGGTCTGGCATAATGCGTTGCCACTGGGCTGGATGGGCCTGGCGATGGTGGCGACGTTCTGGGCGCATAGCCTGTGGACCTTGCTGCCGCTGCTGACGCTGGTGCTGGCCGGCACCTATGCCAGCAAGGGGCCGTTCTGGGCGCTGTCATCGGAGTGGCTGGCGGCACCGGTCGCAGCCGCGGGGCTGGCCCAGATCAACGCCCTGGGCAACCTGTCGGGGTTCTTCTGCAACTACCTCATCGGCTGGATCAAGGACGAAACCGGCAGTTTCCCGTTGGCGATCATGCCGATCGCGGCGCTGGCGGCGGCCGGCACGATCGCCGTGCTGGTGGTGGGCCGCGGGCAGCCTCGGACGGTGGCCGTGCAGCGGTAGCCCGCGCCGCCGAACCCCGGGCGCTGTCGTCCGCTCCTCGCGGCGACGGCGCCCAACGCCGTCAGCCCCGAACAACAATCCCGCCGAACTCCCCTAAGCCGCCTCCCGACCGGGGCGACCGCCGCGGTTCGGATACCGCGTTGTCGCGGCGAGATGCAGCACAACCTCCACCCCGCCGTGGAACCGCGCGAACACCTCCGCCGGCAGCGTCGCGCACCCATCCGTCCAACGCAGATCGCCCGCCGCCTCGTAGGCGTAGAACCCGTCCGCCAGCCTGATGTCGTCAGCGCTCAGCACCACGAACCGGCTGCCCTGCCGCACCGCGACGCGCCGCAGCGCCACCCCCAGCGACCGCGGATCGCGCGCCAGCCCAAGTTCGGCCGGCACCACCTCGCGGGAGGCGATAAGAACGCTTCCGAATGGCTTGGGCAGCCGGAACACCCGCACCAGACCTTGCTCCTCGTGCGCATCCACTCGCTGCCCGTCCACCAGCAGATGCAGGTCCGGATCGTCGGTCAGCGGCACGCCGGGACGCGGACCGGCGCGATCGAGCAGTCGCTGCCAGACCGCATCGACCACCGGTCCCCCCGTCAGCACCGGCAGGCAGGGCGCTTTCGGCGGCTGATCCCACCCGGCGTTGGCATTCTGGAACAGCCAGCGGTTGCCGTCATCGCGGTAACTCTCCGCCGCCACCCCGTTGGCGACCAGCACGTCATGCGCATCCAGTTCCAAATGGAATACCGTCACCTCCTGCGCTCGGTCGTCCCACAGGATCGAGCGGTGATTGACCAGGAACTCCACCGGGATCAGCACGCCATCAAAATAAAGCGAATGTCCCTTGGTGATGTGCAGGTCGAGGTACGGAACGTTGTCCGCCAGCGCCCCCTTGCGCAGGATCACCGGTGTCGCCGCGGTTCGCCGGCCCCGCGTCGCCAGGGCGCGACCCTGGCCGATCCAGCAAAGCCGGCGCGTTCGCCCGCCCAAGGTGACGATGGCGTCGCCCACTTGCAGTTTCTCGACCAGGACTTCGCCGCGATCGGTCAGGATGTGAGTGCCGGGCAGGAAGCAGGGCACGACAAAGATGTCCGTCGACCCGTCCGTCACGGCGTAGGTCAGGTCTTGCGGCGCATCGAACCGCAGCGCCAGGCCCGGACCACCGCTTTCGCTGACGGTCAGGGTTGTTCCCCCATTGAACGACAGGCCGGTGACATCGGTGATGCCCGACAGCACGATCGTGTCGGAGGCGGCAAAACCTGCGAATGTGCCGGCGTCGGCCGACGGGCTGGTCAGGATCAGCGAAGCATACGACCCGGCGAACGCAACGGTTTCCCCCGCGACGATCGAGCCGCCCACCGACCATGTCGCCCCCGCATCCAATGCGATCTGGCCGAAATCGATGAACGTGCCGATATTGCCGATCGTGCCGGTAGAGGACCCGCTCGCCAGTTCCAACGTGCTGTAGACGGTTGAACCCAACGTGTTCCCGCCCGACACGATGCCGGAAAACACACCGCCCGGCAGGTCGATGATGCGATCCGCGAAACCGGGCCTGGCCGCATCGAAAGCGTAACTTGTCCCGAAGATCGTGCCCTGGTTCACCACCGTCGTCTGGTAATAGGCGACAATGCCGAAAGCGCCGCCGCTGATCAGGCCGCCCGCTGCGTTGGTAATCGCGCCCGGGCCGTGGATCCAGACTCCGGCGCCATCGCCCACGGAGTCCGCGGCGACAATGGTGCCGTAGTTGATCACCGTCCCGCCCACGCTGGCCGTCTGTGACTGGCCGATCTGCACGCCCATCCATTTTGAGCTGATGTCGCCGCCCGCGGCGTTGGTCACCACGCCGCCATTCGCCAACTGCACGCCCGCGGAAGTGAAGACGACCGAGCCTGACGATGAAAAAGTCGCCGAATCCACGATCGTGCCCGTGTTGAACACCGATCCGGTGCCGTTGGTGATCCTGACGCCGAAGTAGTAGCCGTAGATATATCCCGCCCCGATGTTGGTCACGCTTCCGCCGGCGTTCAGCCAGGCGCCGGCGTTGGCATAGCCAAACAGGATGCCGGCATTGATGACGGTCGAAGGCACCGGTCCGCTGGCGTAGACCGCGCTGGAGTAGGCACCGATGCGACCGCTGGACGCGTTGCTCAAGAAGCCGCCGGCGATGAGACCGACCCCCTGGTTGTCCAGCCCGATGATGACGCCTTGATTGATGACCGTCGACGGCGCGCTGAACGTCAGGACCCCATCGAGACCGGCGCTGATCGTTCCACTTGCGGCATTGGTGAGGCTTCCGCCCGCCACCAGCACCACACCGATGCCGTAAGTGGCGCTGGATGCGAAGATTGTCCCGGCGTTTACCACCGAGCCGCCGGCACCGACATCGACGCCTTCAAGGTAGCTGGTGATCAGACCGGATCCGGCATTGTAGACACCGCCGCCGCCAAGCAGCACCCCGGCGGTTGTCGGCGTGAATCCTCCGGTATTGAAAATAAAACCTTGTCCGGTGGTATTTTCGGTGGCGATCGAGCCTTGGTTGACCACCGTGCCGCTTTGCGCGATCGATACGCCGGCGTAGTATCCCTTGATCAGTCCGCCAGCCATGTTGGTGACCGCGCCGCCACCATTGTCCAGCAAAACCCCGTCGCTGAAGCCACTCTTCCCGGTGGCCAGCAGCGTGCCGTAATTGGTGATCGTCCAGTACGTGGACTGTTGGCTGCCGAGCGCAGGGGTGCCGACATTGGTGATCGTTACCCCGGAAGTGACGATGACCGGATTGGCGACACCGATGCCGAGATCGTAGCCAGAGCTTGAGTTGCTTGTGATCGTCGTGCCGGACATTAGCGCTCTCCCAGGACGAAGAAACGGCCCGGAATCGCTCCCAGACCGTCGTCGTCATTCCGAGATCACCATTATCACCATACCGGGGCGCGTACAGAAAATCTTCTTGCAGGATGTTACATCGGCCATACCGTAGCGGACCGAACAATCCCGCGGGCTTGCGCCAGTCTCACAACCTCCGCAGGATGAAGCGGGAGGCGACAACAATGGCCATTCAGACCCAAGAACTGCATCCTGGCTTCGCCGCCGAGGCTAGTTTTCTGGACCTATCGCGCCCGTTGAGCGCAGCGGTCATTGCCGAGATCGACACCACCTTCGATGCATACCCCGTCCTGGTCTTTCGCGACCAACGCCTGTCAGACGTTCAACTTCGCGATTTCGCCGCCCGCTTCGGGCCGCTGGAAATCGGCCGTTCCGCCGCTCGCCCCGGCCGCCGCCGCCTGGCGATCCCACAGATCGGCGACATCTCCAACCTCGATGAGGACAACAACGTCCGCTCGCTGACCGACCGCCGCCGGCTGGACAGTCTCGGCAACCGGCTGTGGCACACCGACGCATCCTACATGCCGGTGCCCGTCGTGCTGGGTCTGCTCCATGCGGTCACGCTGCCGCCGCCAAGCCCGTTCGGCAACGGTGAGACCGAGTTCGCCGACATGCGCGCCGCGTATGACGCCCTGCCGGCCGCGACGCGGGACGTCATCGACCCGCTGACCGCAGAACACGACGTCTTCTGGTCGCGGGCGCAGATTGGCTTTACCGAGTTCCCACCCGGGGAGCGCGAGCAATATCCGCCATCCCGCCAGCGCCTTGTCCGCCGCCATCCCGGGTCGGGACGGAAAAGCCTCTATCTGTCCGCCCACGCCTCGCACATCACCGGTTGGCCGGTCGCCGACGGGCGCCTGCTGCTGCTGGACCTGAACAGCCACGCGACGCAACCGCGCTTCGTCTACAGCCACACCTGGCGCGTCGGCGATCTGGTGGTCTGGGACAATCGCTGGACCATGCATCGCGGCCGGCCGCACGACGAAGACAAGCCACGCGACCTGCGGCGGGCGACGACGCTCGACCAGGGATCGACATTGAACGAAGCGGCCTGAAACGGGAGAGAAACAATGAACCAAGTCCAGCCGAACCAGGCACTTCAGGGCGTTCGCGTGATCGACATGACGCACAATCAGGCCGGCCCCGCCTGCGCGCAGATACTTGGTTTCCTCGGCGCCGACGTGATCAAGCTGGAGGAACCGAAGGGCGGTGACGTCGCCCGCACCAACATGCGTGACAAGCCCGACAGCGACAGCCTGTTCTTCCTGATCCTGAACGCCAACAAACGCAGCCTGACGCTCAACCTCAAGACCGAGGACGGCAAGGCGCTGTTTCGCCGCCTGATCGCGGAATCCGATGTGCTGCTGGAGAATTTCGGTCCCGGCGCCCTGGACCGCCTCGGCCTGGGCTATGACACGCTGTCCAAACTGAATCCGAGGCTGATCTATGCCACGATCAAAGGTTTTGGGACATACGGCCCATACAGCGGTTACAAGAGCTTCGAGCCGATCGCCCAGGCGATGGGGGGCGCCATGGCCGTCACCGGATTCCCGGAGAACCCGCCCACGTACGTCTTTCCGGCAATCGGTGATTCCGGTACCGGAATGCATATGGCTATCGGCATCCTGGCCGCGTTGCAGCAGCGGCACACCAGCGGGAAGGGGCAGCATGTCGAGGTGTCGATGCAGGACGCCGTCGTCAACCTGATCCGCGTCAGCCTGCGCGACCATCAGCGTTACGGCCACCCACCGCCGCGCGTCGGCAATCAACTGGGCCGGACTGTGCCAGGAAAGACGTATCCCTGCGCTCCCGGCGGC
>JAQGHW010000421.1 GCA_028291505.1 Rhodopila sp.
TCTACGCGCCCGGGCTGAATGGAGAGCCGTGCCGGTGATCGTGCTGACCGCGAAGATCCTGACCGAAGCCGAACGGCGGGAGCTTCAGGCGATGACGCAGCGGGTGCTGGCCAAGGGGCAGGGCGGGCATCTGGAGCTGACTCGGGTGGTGCGGTCGGTGCTGGAGCCGGTGTGATGGCGCGGATTTTGTTGGTTGAAGACAACGAGATCAATCGGGACATGCTGTCGCGCCGCCTGGTGCGCAGCGGGCACGCGGTATCGATCGCGATCGACGGACAACAGGCGATCGACAAGGCTCTGGCCGAAGCACCCGAGGTCGTGCTGATGGACCTCAGCCTGCCGGTGATCGACGGGTGGGAGGCGACGCGGCGGCTGCGCGCGAACCCCGTGACCGCGGGCCTTCGCATCATCGCGCTGACCAGCCACGCTATGTCGGGCGACCGGGAAAAGGCGCTGGCAGCGGGGTGCGATGACTACGACACGAAGCCGCTCGACCTGCCGCGCCTGCTGGGCAAGATCGAGGCCCAGTTGGCGCGGTAGTATCCGATCCGGACTTCTGCGGGTTGCAACGGTCCACGGCCGCCGAGGGGCAAGGGGTCGAGGTGCCCCGCTAAAGATACGCGAGCGCCCGCGGCTGCGATGGGAGCAGCATCTGCCGCAACGGGTCATCAGCCAAAGCCTGAGACGGAAGCCAGGCGTCGGTCCGTGAGTACCTCGGCCGGCGCCCCGGGCGGGTTTGTCGTGGCCGTTGCCGGATGACCGCCGGTAACTCGGTGGCGGGTTAATCCGGCCGGAGAGGCGAGGCGTGCGCGGCTTCCGGCCCCCTGAAGCGGCGGGGGGCGATAATTCTGGCTGCTCCAACAGGAGGATTGACCGGGTCGCCAAAATGGTCCTAGGCTTGCTGTAATAACCGGGGCCTAAACAAACACGTCTCGGAACGCCGGGAGCTACAATCCGGCAAAAACAGGGAAGGAGAACGGCCGTGGGAAACCTGAGCCGGCGGAGAATACTCGCCAACACCGTGGCCGTGGCAACAATGGGCGGTTTGTCACGGCCCTATATTGCAAACGCCCAGGCAAAGACTGCTGTCTGCTGGCTGAATCAAGGCTTCATTCCTCAGGAAGACGCCGCGATGCGGAAGGTCTGCGAGGACTACATGAAGGACAGCGGCAATAAGCTCGACTACAGCATCATGCCATTCATGGCGCTGAACCAGAAGACGATATCCGCGCTGACCAGTGGTGACGTGCCGGACCTGGTATTCATGGACGCGCCTTCGTCGATCCTGCCGCAGAACGCCTGGGACGACAAACTGATGGACGTGAGCGACGTCGTGGCGCCCTACGAGTCGCAGCTTTCGGAATCCGCGAAGCTCTGCTCGACCTTCTACAACAAGGTGACCAGGAAACGCAGCTACTACCTGTGCCCGATCAAGCAGGGAGCGACCCCATTCCATGTCTGGGGCGATCTGGTCGAAAAAGCCGGCATGAAAATGTCCGACGCTCCGAAGAAGTGGGACGATATCTGGAATTTCTTCAAGCAGACGCAGGCGCCGCTGCGTGCCAAGGGGATGCGGAAGATCTACGCCCTTGGCCTGCAGATCACCACCGTCGGACCGAACGACGGCAACAACCTGTTCGCGCATTTCCTGATCGCCAACGGCGGTGAGGGTATCGTCACGTCGGACGGCAAGCTGCACACGGACGATCCGAAGGTGCGCGAGGCCGCGATCAAGTCGGTCGAGTTCATGACGAACCTCTACAAGGAAGGCGTCGTGCCGCCGGAGGCGCTGAGCTGGAATGACGCCGACGACAACAATGGCTATCACGAAAAGCTGTTCGTGATGGATTTCGACGGCACGCTGTCCACCGAGCTGGCGATGATCAAGGACAAGCAGGCATTTTATCACGACATGATCACATTGGCGCCCGAGCAGAAAAACGACGGCACACCGATGAAAAACCAGGTTGGAGCCGGCGGCGGCTACATCCCCAAGGGCGCGAAGAACGTCGAGGTCGCCAAGGACTTCATGAAATATTTCATGCAGCCAAAGGTAATGAACGAGAATCTGAAGGGAGGCCTCGGCCGCTGGGTGCCGGCGATCCCGCAGCCCGTGAAGGACGACCCGTTCTGGCTGCAGTCGGATATGCCATGCCTGAAGCCCTATGTGACTGAAGCCGTGCTGAATCCGACCATTCCCGTCTATGAGGGGTTTACCCCGGCCTGGGGCCAGGCGAATGCCGAACAGCTCTGGGGGCAGGCCCATGCCGATGTCATCAAGAACGGCATGAAGGTCGCTGACGCGGTCGACAAGGCGTTCAAGCGAACTGAGCAGATCTTCGCGAAGATGACGTTCGGCTGAAAGCTGGTGAGGCAATCATGAGCGGAACACAGCAGGCAGTCGCGATCGGACAAGGCTTCGCCAGACCCCGTTCGGCACGCCGCAGGTGGATTGGCGGACTGCACGGCGCGGACTACGTCTGGGCGCTTGCCTTCGCTGTGCCCTACGCGGTGATCTTCCTCGGGTTCGTCGTCTATCCGATCTGTTATGGGCTGTGGCTCGGCAGCGACCCGCAGCTCTACAGTGAACTGTTCGCCGACCCACGCTACTTTACCGCGGTGATCAATACAGTGATCTACGTCGGTGTCGGCGTAAACCTGAAGATGTTCCTGGCCTTCATGCTATCGGGCTTCTTCATGCGCAAGCGCTGGTGGGTCAAGGCGCTGCTGGTGGTTTTCATCCTGCCGTGGGCGACGCCGGCACTGCCAGCCTACATGTCGATCCACTGGCTGCTGAACGGTCAGTGGGGCATGCTCAACAGCATATTGTGGCTGCTGTTCGGCATCGACGGCCCGGTTTATCTCAATTCGCACTGGATGGGGCTCGCGGCGAATATCGGCGCCTATGTCTGGAAGAACCTGCCATTCTGGACGATCATCCTGCTGGCCGGAAGGATGTCGATCCCGCAAGAACTGTATGAGGCGGCCGCCGTGGACGGTGCCGCCGGCTTGCGAAAGTTCGCCCACGTTACATACCCGCTGATGGCGAACCTCTATTTCGTGTGCATCCTGCTCGATACGGTCTTCGCGCTCGGCGACTTCAACGCGACGTATTTCGTATCCGGCGGCGGTCCCGCGATGTCCACCGAAGTGCTGGCCACGCTCGGCATTCGCTATGCCTACACCGTCGCGTTGCCGCGCCTCGGCGTCGCGGAGGTCATGACCGCGCTGCCGGTGCTGATTCCGCTCGTCTACATATTGATGCGTAAGCTTCGCGTGTCGGAGGGCCAGCTATGAGCGCGGCATACGGTCGAACCGTCACGACGGACACGGGCTTTGCCGCGGGAACGGTCGCGGGCACCACGCAGCCGGTTCGCCGGCGGACGTCACGGCCGCATTATCGGCTTCGACGTTACGCAATGGAAGCGTTGGCCATGGCATTTGGCCTCGTGCTTGCCGTCTGGTCCGTCCTGCCGCTTTACAACATGTGGATGATCGCGCTCGACAGTCACAATGACGTCTTCTCCGGCGCCATCTGGCCGGAGAATCCAACGCTGGAAAGCTTCCGCGTCGTGGTGACCCAGGACTTCTGGTACCTCGCGCGGTTCTGGCATCAGTTCGGCAACAGCTTCTACGTTGGCCTCTCGGTGATGTTCCTGACATTGGCGATCGGCTCGCTGGCCAGCTTCACGGTGGGCCGGATGCGGATGCGCCACGGCTGGATGCTCAGCAATGCGGCGCTGATGACCTACGTCATCCCCGCATCGTTTCTGGCGATACCAATGTATCGCATCATGCAGATCTATGGCCTGACGAACAACCTGTCGTCGGTGATCCTGGCGCTGACGACGTTCGCCACCCCGTACGCGATCTTCATCTTCTCGCAGTATGGCAAGTCGATTCCGATGGAGCTTGACGAGTCCGCGCGGATCGATGGCGCCAACCCGTTGCAGATCTATCTCCGAATTTACCTGCCGTTGATGGCGCCTGCCCTGGTCGCCGTCGGCACCTACGCTCTGTTGCTGGCGTGGAACGAGTATCTGTATAACTTCCTGCTGCTGTCGACGCCGGAAAGCATGACCGTTGCGGTGGCTTTGGCGCAGTTCCTCAACAGCGACGAATCGCCGTGGAATTTCATGATGGCGACCGCCATCATCTACGCGATGCCGCCGATCATCCTGTATTACGGGTTCCGGCGTTACATGGCGGCGGGCCTGACCATGGGTGGCGTGAAGGGCTAGAGCATGATCGCGCTGGGCGGAACGTCCGAAGCGCGTGAATCATGCGATCAAACAAGGGGGTAGAGCGTTTTCAACCGGCACACAGGACATTGCACGCAATGTCCTGGTCAGGGTGAAAGCGCTCTAGCGACCGGTTCCGCGGCAACGCGGGTGGGACAATGAGCAGTTCGCAGCAAGTGGTTGGCTTCCGCCCGCCGACGGCGTTCAGCCGGCTATGGCCCGCGCCATGGTTCGGTGGGCTGCAGGGGTCGGATACCGCCTGGGCGATCGCCTTCGTCGTTCCATATGTGGCGATTTTCGCCGCTTTCGTCATTTATCCAACCGTGTACGGGCTGTGGATGGGCAGCGATCCGTCCCTCTACAGCCTGCTGTTCTCCGATCCGCGGTACCTGACGACGCTCGTCAACACGCTGCTGTTCGTCGCCATCGGCGTAAACGTGAAGATGTTCCTGGCCTTCCTGCTGTCCGGATTCTTCATGAGCCGAAGCTGGTGGGTGAGGTCGCTGCTCGCCATCTACCTGCTGCCCTGGGCATTACCCGGTCTGACTGTCTTCCTCTCGATCCATTATATGCTGGTCACCGAGTGGGGCCTGCTCGACAGCCTGTGGCGCGCGGTCACCGGTGAGGACGGCCCGCTGTTCCTGGTTTCGACACCGATCGCCATGGCGGCCAACATCGTTTCCTACATCTGGAAGTGGATGCCGTTCTGGACGTTGATCTTCCTGGCCTCCCGCATGGCGATTCCACAGGACATCTATGAAGCGGCTGAAATCGACGGCGCCACCGGATACCGGCGGTTGGTCCACGTGACGTTCCCGTTGCTGGCGAACGTGTACCTGATCTGCACGCTGCTCTCCACCGTATGGACTCTAGGCGACTTCCCGACGGTCTACTTCGTCTCCGGCGGCGCGCCGGCTCGCCTCACCGATGTGCTGGCCACGTATGGTTTTCATGAAGCGTTCGACTTCGGCTATCCGAACCTTGGCGTGGCGGCGATGATGTCGGCGCTGCCGATCCTGATTCCGTTGGTGATCCTGCTGATGCGGCGGATCCGCGTGACCGGGGTGCAACTGTGAGCATGGCGCTGACGTCCGGCCGGAGGCGTGTTCGGCGGCGGCGCGCGGTCGGCAGGCTGCCCGCTGTGATCCTGGGCGTTGGGCTGCTGATCTGGACGCTGCTGCCCATCTACAACATGCTGCTGATCGCGCTGAGCGACGACGGCGACGAATATACCGGCGCGATCTGGCCCGACGACTGGAACTGGCACAGCTTCCAGGTCGTATGGACCCAGGACTACTGGTACCTCGAACATTTCTGGCACCAGTTGGGCAACAGCCTCTACATGAGCGTCGCGACCATGCTGCTGACCGTGCTGATCGGTTCGCTGGCCAGCTTCGCTCTAGGCCGGATGCGGCTGCGCAATGGTTGGATCGTCACCGATTTCGCGCTGCTGACCTACGTGCTGCCAACGGCATTCCTGGCGATCCCGTTCGTGCACCTGATGCACGTCTATGGCCTGACGGACAGCCTGTGGTCGGTGATCGCCGCCGAGGTCACCTTCGCCACGCCGTATGCCATTTTGATCCTGCACCAATATGGCAAGCTGATCCCGATGGAACTGGACGAAGCGGCCAGGATCGACGGCGCCTCTCCAGTGCAGGTGTATCTGCGCATCTACCTGCCGCTGATGGCACCAGCGCTGGTGGCGGTTGGCGTCTACGCATTGCTGCTGGCGTGGAACGAATACCTGTATCAGTACCTGCTGATCTCATCGCCGCGCAACACCACCGTGGCAGTCGCGATCGACCAGTTCTTCGATAGCGACGAGGCACCGTGGAACTATATGATGGCCACCGCCATGGTTTATTCATTGCCGCCGATCGCGATCTATTTCGTGCTGCGGCGCTTCATGGTGGCAGGCCTGACCATGGGTGGCGTCAAGTAACGGGTTACTCCGAACCGATTATGTGGCGTTGTCTTGCGTGGTCGTGTGGTCTCTGTTTTCGGCACGTTCGGGCTGCTCGCATCAAGACCTTGACCAATGCCCCGTTAGACACGTACCTCTCACTGGGAGCGCCCTTAGCTCAGTAGGATAGAGCAACAGCCTTCTAAGCTGTGGGTCGGTGGTTCGAATCCACCAGGGCGCGCCATATCAATCGGTTAGCAGGTTCGTTGCGGCCGAAGGTCGCCGCTCGCCGGCCCGTGGTCCGCCCTCGTCGCCCACAACCGCGTCAGCCAGCCGAACGCATCCTGCCCCAGCACGCCGACCGATCTCTGAACGACCGCAGTGGCGAGGAGGCAGCGGGGCCGCTCACCCGCCGTCTCAACACCCCGATCATGCCGCCGCTTCCAAATGCTTCCGGCACCGCATCAGCGGCTGGATGCGCGTGCCAAAGTCATCCATCCCGACAATGAAATCGTCGAAGGTCAGCATGATCCCCTTGACCCCCGGCATGCTCGCCACCTCATCCAGCATCGCCGCCACGCGGGCATACGACCCCACCAGCGTGCCCATGCTGAAATTGATCGGCGATGCCGACCGCTGGATCGTGGTGGCCATCGAGGTCTCGGACGGCGCGGTATCCTCCGCCGCCTTGCCCAGAAGATGCGCCAGCGCATCCTGATCCGCACCGGCGTTGTACCTGTCCCATTTCGCCATCGCCGCCGCGTCTGTTGCATCGGCGATAACCATATAGAGCATGTAACTGCCCGCATCCCGCCCAGCCTTCGTGGCGTGCGCCAGCATGCGGGCGGGAACGGCGGCTCCTTTCGTCGGTGTGTTCACGCCCTCACCGAAGCAGAAATTGAAGTCGCAGTATTGTGCGGCGAATTCCATGCCCCGGTCGCTCTGGCCCGCCGCCACCAGCCTCACCGGACTGGCGGGACGGGGGCTCAGCTTGCAGTCGTCCATTTGGAAATACTTGCCCTTGAAGTCGCTGTGTCCGGTTTCCCAGAGTTCCTTCATGACGGTGACGTATTCCGTGCTGTAATCATATCGATTCCCGAAATGCTCGTCGCCCGGCCAGAGCCCCATCTGGCTGTATTCGATCTTATGCCAGCCGGAGACGATGTTCACCCCGAAGCGCCCACCTGAGATATCCGCGATGGTCGATGCCATTCGTGCGACGATCGCGGGTGGGATCGTCAATACGGCTGTCGAGGCATAGAGTCTGATCCGGTTGGTGACCGACGCGAGGCCGGCCATCAGTGTGAAACTCTCCAGCCCGTGGTCCCAGAACTCGGTCTTGCCGCCGAACCCGTGCAACTTGATCATCGAAAGGGCGAAATCGAGCCCGTACGCCTCGGCCTTGAGCACGACCCTCTTGTTCAGCTCGAAGCTGGGCATGTACTGCGGCGACGTGGCGGAGATGATCCAACCATTGTTGTTGATCGGAATGAAGACGCCGATATCCATGTTCGCTCTCTTCGTAGTGGAAGCTGCAAACGCAGCAAACTGCGTGCCAAACGGTGTGGCGCGGCAAATCACCCACCGGCGGCGGCGGCCGTCGGGTGGTCATTCGCCGAACCGATCAGGGCCTCGAATTCAGAACAGCAGGCCCTTCTTCAGCATTCCGTGCACACCCTTCTCGCCGTTCACCGACTGGGTCACATGGAAATCCACCGCCAGCGAACAGAACGCATAAGCCTGCTCACGCGAGAGATTCGACCGGGAGCAGATGAAGCCGATCATCTCCCGCAGTGCCTGCTTCATCGCCTGGTCGAGGTCTTCGTTCATGCCCATACTGATGTAATGCGTCGGCGTCTCCGCGCGGGGCATTTTCAGGGGTGCGCCGTTCGCCTTGTGCAGGATGAACGTCAGGGTTCCCGTCAGGCACATCTCCAACGCGGTGACGCAAACCTCGCCATCGCCCTGCACGCCATGTCCGTCGCCCACGGAAAAATTCGCGCCCGGCACCCAGACCGGCAGAAACAGTGCGCTGCCGGCGGTCAGTTCCTTGTTGTCGAGATTGCCGCCATGGATCCGCGGCTCCTTCGACGCGATCGTGCCGAACGCAGGTGGCGGCGCCACGCCCATGACTCCGAAGAACGGCGCCATCGCCAGCTCCGTCCCCCAGGGCATCGTGCAGACCAGCCGCTCACGATCGACCGGGATGTGCATCAGCGTGGTTTCGTGGAAATCCTCCGGCAGGGTGCCCGCCAGGGGACGGATCACGTTGTAGCCCCAGTCCGCGCCCGGAACGATCTTCTCGATGCGTATCTCCAGCGAATCGCCAGGCATGGCGCCGGCGATCGCGATCGGACCCGTAACAATATGGCCGGCGGCCATGCCTGGATTGGCCTGCATGATCGCGGATAATTCGGGCGGGATGGTGAAGGGCGAGCCCGGCGGCGGCATCACCGACTGGCGGCCGGAGACACATTGAACTTCGACCGTGTCGCCGGACTCGATGGTCATCACGGGTGGGAAGGTCGCGTCGAATACGCCGATCCGAACCGTATCGGGGCGCGCGCGCAGGGTGTGGCGGGTCATGCTGGTTCTCCTTTCATTCAGCCAGGCCGGGCCGCCTGGACCGGAATGCCGTTGCCTTTTCGAATGCGTCGCCCACGCGCAGCACCATCGCATCGCGGAACGGTTTGCCCACGATCTGGACACTGACCGGCAGGCCGCCCGAACCGAAGCCGGAGCAGACGCACAGCGCCGGATAACCCGTCACGTTGAACGGCATGGTGAAGTTGGGATTGGCGAACATGTCCCACCGCGGAACCGCATCCATTTCGGGCGCTTCGCCCGGCGCGCCGGCGGT
>JAQGHW010000428.1 GCA_028291505.1 Rhodopila sp.
CCTGCTTCACCACCACACCGGGCGGATTCCGAGCGGGCCATTGCCCGGTGGCTGCTGCTGCCGCACGTACGCTGAAACGCTCGTTCGCATCTTTGTACGCCCAGATGTGGACCCACTTGTTCAGCGCGCCGAACTCCGAGTACCAACCGCCGACCAACGGCGAAAACTTCGTTCGGCCCTCGATCTTGTCCGTCCAGCGCTCGATCAGCCCGGGGATCGCACCGGGGACCAGCGTGTACTGGCGGATCTCGAACAACGGCCCGACCTGGCGTGGCTCCAGGGCAGGTGAGAACGGTGCCGGCAGGAACACCTCACTTTGCTGCGCCGTGACGAACTCACGGATCGGCGGCGGCCAGCCCGCGTCTTTCGTCGCCGCCGCACGCACCGCGCTGCGATGCTCGAAACTTTCGTAGGCCCAGACATGGATGATCTGGTTCAGCGGCCCGATCTCGGTGTGCCAGAACGCCGCCAGCTTGGAGTGTTTCTCACGGATCGGCAGGGCCTCGCCAAAGCGCTTCTCGACCTCGGCCAGCGTGCCGGGCTGCAGTGTGTAGGTGCGCATTTCGATGATCATCGGTGTTCTCCCCTTTATCGCGCCGATACGTTAGGCCATGTTGGCGCGGCAGGGAATGGCGGACCCAAATCCAGTCGACTCCACAAAGGGAAACACGCGGTGCGCAGCGTCACGATCCGGACCATAGCGGCAGCCGTCGCGTTGCTTACGCTCGCCGCCTGCGGGACATCAAGCGAACCCCCCGGCACACCCGGGTCAGCAACGATCTACCTTCACGGTAGAACCGAAGTGGACATGGGCTTTTCAAGCCGGTAACGAAAGCGCCGTATGCTGACCAATGCCGAACCGAAGCCTCGCCACCATTGTTAGTTCGGCAAATACAACCGTGTCGATGACATGGATCGCGCCGTTCGACTGCTCATCCGCAGCTTGGTTCAGGTTCCAGCCTGCCGCCCCGCCGGACACCCTTCAGAACCGGCGTGCGGGCACCGCCTGGACGCGCAACCTTCACGCGCCGCCGCAGCCGATCGCGCACCGCATCTATCGCCGCCCCGGTAACGCAAAGCGGCGCACATCCCGCCGCCTCCCAGATCAACGAAAAGTCCGGGAACGCGGCGACCACAACACCCGCATTGTCGAAACAGCTACGGTCGCCAATATCCAGAAAGCTTTCTACTGGTAACCCTTCCGCCAGCAGCACGTCATGCCGAGGAAGTTCCACGTGAAAATATTCGACGCTGTCAAAAGGCTCCTGCGTCACGCTGGAGCCATTGAGCAAGTGCTTGACCGGAATCAGCACATCCTCCGCGAACACTGCATGGTCGGGCGACAGGTACAGGTCGCGGCACGGTTCGCCGGGACCAAACGCATCGCGCAGGATGCGCACCGGCCAGACCTGCTTTGGCCTCGGATGAATGTCGCACGCAACGCCGCGATGTGCGATCCAGACCACCGGTGCGGTTCCGCCGCCTGCCAGTGTTACGAGATCGCCAGGGCGGAGACTTTCCACCGCAGCCCAGCCGCTCGGCGTCGCGATCCGTGTGCCACGCAAGAAACAAGGCGCAGGACGAACGGTTACGGTCGTATCGCCAGCGTCATCCTCCGAAACCAGCAGCTGGGCCGGAAAAAACAAGTCTGGCAATCG
Source organism: Rhodopila sp. (assembly GCA_028291505.1). Taxonomy (GTDB): domain Bacteria; phylum Pseudomonadota; class Alphaproteobacteria; order Acetobacterales; family Acetobacteraceae; genus Rhodopila. The sequence continues at coordinate 1,659 of JAQGHW010000428.1, forward strand.
GGGGACAACGTCAATTGTGACGCTACCAATTGCATTGGTGAGTGTAAGAACATCATTGACGTACGATGTCCCGGTAAGGAAAAATCCTTGCAGATCGACCGTATCGAAGCCCTCAAGGTTCTGGATCGGCGCGGTCACGCTGTTGGGCTGGGCAAGGTCGATTTCAGCAGCCTTCCCGTTACTCAGATCGACGAACCCGAGCGTAATCCCGGACACCGACGCGGTGACGGCCAGCGTTGCGCCTCCACCAACGTCCACTGTGCCGTTGCCGGTAATATCGCCCGCCAGGACCAAGCCGGCGTTCACGTCCAGTGTGGCGAGCGGATCGTTCAACAGGACATCACCGACGGTGATCGGACCGAGTATCGCCACCGCGTAGGCCGACGTTCCCCCGGTCAGTACCGCGGCATCCGTGCCGGTGTCCGGAGGACCGCCTGCCGGGCTCCAGTTAGCCGCGACCGACCAATTTCCGCTGCCGTTGCCGATCCAGGTAAAGGTCGCCATGCTGTTATCCCCCGTTGAAATGACGCGTCGCCATATCGTCTCGATTAGATCAGAAGCGTATCATTGAACGTAAATGTAAACCACCACTACCTCGTCGTTTCTATCCAGACCAATCCTGTAACCCCGAGGGCATCCGCATGACCTGGTCCATCGTCGCACACGACCCAAATTCCGGCGCCTTCGCCGTGGCCGTCGCTACCAAGGCGTTCGCGGTCGGCGCCTCCTGCCCGTTCGTGAGGGCCGGAGTCGGGGCGGTGTCCACGCAATCCATGACCAACCGCTACCTCGGCCCCGCCATCCTCGATGCGATGGCTCGCGGCCTTCCACCGGCGGCGGCGATCGAGGGCGCGTTGGCCGGCGACGAAGGCCGCGGCATCCGCCAGGTCCACGCTGTGGACCGCAACGGCCGCACCGCCGCCTGGACCGGCGCCAACTGCGTCGAATGGTGCGGCAACGTTTCCGCCGGCGGGATCAGCGTCGCCGGCAACATGCTGGCCGGGGAGCCAACCGTCGCGGCCACCCTCGCATCCTGGAAAGCCAACCAAAACCTGCCGATGCCGGACCGCCTGATGGCCGCGATGGAAGCCGGTGAGGCCGCGGGCGGCGACCGGCGAGGCAAGCAGTCGGCCGCCATGGTCATGGTCACCACCGAGGATTTTCCCGATCTCAACCTGCGCGTCGACGACCACCCCGAACCGCTTCAGGAACTGCGCCGCCTGCTGTCGATCTGGAAGCTGGAAGGCGTACCCCGCCTGGGAATCGCGCCCTCCAAAGCCAACCCCTCCGGCCTGACCGACCTGGACGCGATCGAGGCCGGTTGGATCGCCCGAAGAATGGATCTGCGCTTCAGGCGGTAACGGGAAACGGCGAACGTCGAGGCAGACCAGTGTGGCTCCGTTCGGCATAACCGTGCTAATCTGCTTGCCATGAGCGCGGCGTTGAAACCGATCATGACCCTGGAGGCCTTCCTCGACTGGGAAAGCCGGCAGGAGATCAAATACGAGTTCGACGGATTCAGGCCGGTCGCGATGACTGGCGGGACTTGGAATCATGCCGCCATCCAGCGCAATCTGATCGGACTGCTCTACAACCGCCTACGTGGCCATCGCTGTCAGGCGTTTGGCAGCGAACTGAAGATACAGGCGGGATACAGCATTCGCTATCCGGATGCGTTCGTGGTGTGCTCTCCCGCAACGCCCGGCGCGCTGGTGGTTACCGACCCGGTCATCGTGTTCGAAATCCTGAGCGAGAGCACCTCCTACATCGACCGGATTGATAAGAACCGTGAGTATCGCGGCACACCTTCGATCCAACGCTACGTGATCCTGGAACAAACGAAGCCAGCCGCAACCGTGCATGCTCGTTCGGGGGACGCCTGGGTGGTCGAGATCGTGGTTGGCGATGCAGTGCTGGATTTGCCGGAGATCGAGGCGTCCTTGTCGCTGACCGAATTATACGAAGGGATCCAGTTCCCGCCGGATCCACCGATAACAGCTTGATCGGAGACGACCTTGACGGAACCGCCCGAACACTGACATTCCATTCATCGGTCTGACGTCCCCCCCAACGCTTCCCGCTGCATTTCCAGCGCCAACCATTGCTCCTCCGCCTTGAGCAACGAAGCCTGAGCAGCCTCCAGCGCCTTCGTCGACTCAGCGAACTTCGCCGGCTGCCGCGTATACAGGTTCGCATCCGACAACACCCGGTTCAGCCGAGCGATTTCTCTCTCCAATTCGCCCATGCGGGTGGGCAGCGTTTCCAGCGCGTGCTTGTCCTTGAAACTCATCTTCCGGCTTTGCGGCTTGGAAACCGCATCGTCGCGCGACCCGCGGGACCGTCCGCCCGACACACCCGTTGCCGCCTTCGCCGGCCCTCGCTGCGACAGCATGTCGGAATAGCCGCCGGCATACTCGATCCACCGCCCATCGCCTTCGGTCGCGATCACCGACGTCACCACCCGATCCAGGAAATCGCGGTCGTGGCTGACCAGCAG
>JAQGHW010000486.1 GCA_028291505.1 Rhodopila sp.
GGTGCCATTTCGGCTTGTGATCAGTTTTTACCCGTATCTTCAACTTACCTCAGGCTTGGTGTTCGAAGCTGATTTAGATAACGGTTATATGAAAATGTGAATTGCCGGGCGGCTGGTGCGCGGAATCCAGACATCTACTTACATAACGGTTATAGAAATATGTGCTGCCCTGCGCCCGGCGCATGAGTTGGCGGGTCGTGTTTTGATAACCGTTATGGTATTTGCGGTCATGGCAAGGAAACCCAATCCGCCCCCTTCCGCCCCGGTCGTTCTGCATCGCCGCGGGCGACCGCCCAAGCCCGGCGGCCGGATACCACAAGCCGAGGTGTAACGGGCCTACCGTGCGCGACTCGCGGCGGCGGGAAAGGTCGTTAGGATCGTCGATGCCGGCGCGATCAATCCCGCCGCGCCACGCGTGGCGGTGGCTTCTGATCCCGCCTTCGATCCCGCGCGGGATGTATCTACGAGCGGGTTATGTTCGAAAAAATGAGCGATGATTTACATAACGCGTTATTGCGTATCGAGCTTTTGGAGGAAGATCGCAACCGATGGCAAACCGACTGCGCCCGCGCCGAAGCCGAGTTACGGGTTGAGCGGCAACATCATACCAACACGATCAAGGACAAGATCGTGCCTCAGAAGGAAATCGCCGCGCTCAAGCAGAAGCCCCGGCGAACGAACTGATAACGCGTTATATAACATTACCTGTCCGCTGACGCCTTCTGATGTTTGGCGGAGAGGCCCCTCACATCGCCGAGGCAGGCCCCATTTCCTTGACGGTCATAGCCGGGTCCAGGACGGCCGGACCCCCTGCCCTCTGTACACCCGATATCACCCATGATAACGTCCTTGCCCATGCGTGAGGTTGGGGAGGACGATGTCGTTTTTCACCGCAGTGAATTGTCGCAGTCGAGGGCGGTGACCTGGCACATACGTGACGCACATATCCCCGCACGCCTGTCCGACAATTCTCAAAGTTAACTTCAGCGCCGCGTCCAAGTCATGTTCATCGAATCCGGATATAGGCAGCAGTTGGTGTCATTTCAAACGATCTCGGATCTTATCGAGCCCAGCCCGCGCGCAGGCCTCGTCCAAATTGGCACCAGGTGCGCCGGCGGCGCCGATCGCGCCAATGACTTCATCGTTCATCTTGATGACGATCCCGCCGCCGAACAGCATCAGATGCGGAAGTTGCGTGAACAGCGCGGAGAAACCCGGCACTGTCTTCGCCCGTTCCACAAGCGCGCTGGTGTCCGACTTGAACGACGCGGCGGTGTAGGCTTTATCGTTTGCGCTGTCGAGCGAATGGCTGCCGGCGCGATCGCCGCGCAGCACCGCTTGGCGAACACCGTCCGCATCGACCACGACGGCAGTCTCGCTGTATCCCTGTCTGGCGCAACTCGCGACGGTTTCATTGACCGCCGTGTTGGCGAGTTCCGCCGAAAGGCGATGCGCGATGAGCACGTCGTCCGCGAAAGCGGCCGTGCCAGATGTCGCGGACAAAAATCCCAAAGCGACGATGATCGACACGCGCCGTGGAGACATGCGGTTGTTCATGGCGTAACCTCCCCTGCTGGCCCTGGAGCCCAGGTGATGGTGCCATCACCAGCGCGAGCTGTGCTATCGGATTGTCCCACACTTCCCTATGATCTTTCTCCTGGACGACAAACTTTGGAGTAAGCTGCGTTCCTCGGCGATGAAGGGGCGATCCTTTTCGAGTAGGGGGTGTAAGCCCAAACCGCCGAAAATTCCGGCAAGCGTTTCCACGCTGATTGATTGTTGCATTGCCGCCGAGATTGGGGGTGTAAGCCCGAACCCCAGAAAATTCCGCCGACGGCCGAGGGAATTCCGCGTGCAAAGCCGCGACGATTTAAAAACACAATAGAATCAGCGATAGACTGGGGTGGGTCCTGAGCTGGCGGACCGGCCGCAGAGACGCCAGGGATCGACTTTCCCGAAAAGCTCTTTTGTAGGGAAAGTTCTCGCCCTCATGATCCTTGACGGAATTTTCTGGGGTTCGGGCTTACATCCCCAGATCACGCCGATCACCTTATCAGCACAATACGATTTGGATACTTGGAATGTGGATCGCGGAACGCAAATCCGACGCTGGAACGGGGCCATTGGGCCGCTCTTCGGCGGGCACTGTCTCGGGTCTCGATAAGGTCAGGGCGAGGCGTAGGCGGTCATGATGCGGGCAACGACCGGCGATATGTTCGGCGGCGACTGGAAGCAGATCGACTTTGGGCCAGAGGCTGGTCCCGGACGTCCGGGTCAGGTCATTCGTGTGCATCCGCAAACAGGCGCGCGCCACATGGATTGGCTGAGTTGGGGGCTGCTGCCGCATGGCACGGACAACCCGGCTCTTGCCCCGCGGCCGATCCATGTCAGAGCGGAGACCGTCGCCGAACTGCCGATGTTCGCCGATGCCTTTCGCCACCGCCGCGCCATTGTGCCGGCGAGCGACTACTATCAACAACGCACCATAGGGGGTGCGGCTCAGCGCTTTGCGATCTGCAGCCGCGACGGGCAGCCGATGGCGATCGCCGGTCTGTGGGAAGCCTATGTCGCGGCGGATCGCAGTGTCGAAAAGACCTACTGCATCATTACGGTCGAAGCAACGGGCGCCGTGGCAGAGATCCACGACCGCATGCCGCTGGTGCTCGGTGAGGAGGACTGGCCGTTGTGGCTGGGCGAGGTCGAAGGCGATCCGGTAAGTCTTCTGCATCGGGCCGCCAGTGATAAGCTGGTGCTGCGGCCAGCCAGCGGAAAAGGGCGGAGAGGCCGGGATCGCGCGCCACGCTGAAAGGACGGTCGTTTCGTGTGTAACCTCTATTCGATGACCACCAACCAGGAGGCCATCCGCCGCTTGTTCGGCGTTGCCGTCGACAACACCGGCAACCTGCCCTCGCAGCCTGGAATATTCCCGGACTACTCGGCGCCGATCGCGCGGAACACCGCGAATGGCCGTGAATTGGCAATGGCCAGGTGGGGCATGCCGTCGCCGGCGTTCTCCCTCAAGGGCCGCAACAGCGATCCCGGCGTGACGAACGTGCGCAACACGGCCTCACCTCATTGGCGCCGCTGGCTCGCGCCCGAGTGCCGATGTGTGGTGCCGTTGACCAGTTTCTCGGAAAACGAGGCGCTACCGGACGGCCGCAAACCGCCGATCTGGTTCGCGCTGGGTGAGGATCGGCCGCTCGCATGTTTCGCCGGGATCTGGGTGCAGGGCTGGACGTCAGTTCGGAAGGTCAGGGAAGGCGAAACAACCAACGACCTGTACGCCTTTCTGACCACGGAGCCAAACGCCCTGGTCGGCCGGTATCATCCGAAGGCGATGCCGGTGATTCTGACGACGCCGGATGAGATCAATACGTGGCTCGACGCGCCGACGCCGGTCGCGCTGCAGCTCCAGCGTCCGCTCC
>JAQGHW010000504.1 GCA_028291505.1 Rhodopila sp.
TGAGCGCGGTGGTATCACCACCTCGATGCCATCACCATACGTCGCAATCGTCTGGTAGGTGGGGGCACCGTCATACGCGCCGTCGGCCGTCACCCGGGTGATCTGACCGTCAATCTGATCGAGTAGCGGCGCCACTTTAAAGAGCCGGTTCATGCCGACAGGAGAATGGAAACTAGGAATTTTGGCAAATTCCTAGGAACCTTGTCCGAAACGGCCTCCACTAGCGTACGTTTTTACCTCGCTGGGCCTTCCACCCCGTATTGACAGGGCTGGAACCGGCTTCGTGCGACGATGGGCGGCAAGTTCCACACGCTGTTCGACGCCGTCAGCCGGGTCATGGCGCAAACACCGCGCAGCAGTTCGCTGGTGGAGAACCTCAACTCGCGGCTGCGCACCTACTTCACGCTGCGCCGCCACCTGGGCAACTCGTACCTCGACTTGCTGCGGTTCTTCCTCAACCATCGGCGCTTCATGCGCAGCCGGTGTGCCGAGCGCAACGGCAAAAGCCCCCGCGAAGTGATGACCGGCCAAGGCCATCCGCATTGGCTGACGCTGCTGGGTCTCGGACCACTTCAGTCTCAGCGAGCCTGACCCGGCGGAGGTCAACCGCCTCCTCCACCCGCCAGCCCATCCAACCGGAATCCGCCATCCGGCCCTCACAGGCCGGCGGTTTCCGCTCGCCCTCTGTTACCCAAAAATGGCCGATTCTGAACCACGTCATCTAATGCCAAGGCGAGAGCGGTATGATCAGCAATCATCCACTGGCCGAAAATCTGGACGGCGGTGTTGTCGGTGTGGCTCGTCGCGAGCTTCGCCTCATCGATTTCCGCCTGATTGGCTACGCTGGCCTGGCTAATGAATTGACGGTCTTGGTCCTTCAAAGACGAGGCGTTGATTGGCTGTTGGACCAGAAAAATGGACTGCCCCGTGCCCGGCGGGGTGGTATCCTCGGATGACGTGTTGGTCGGCATGATCCCGCAGCGCTCGCCTTGATGGTTGAGTACCTACTACGGAATGGGCGAGGGCTCGGTTTCTGGGCAAACCAAGAACGACGGGAGCAACTCCAACCAGCGATCAAGTGTTACAAGCATCTACCACTTCCAAAATCCCGAAAAATGCAAGGCCCGCAGCAACTAGAACGACCCGGCCGATACGACTTGTGTGAGCATCGCACTCAGCAGATTCAAATATTCATCCGTCGATGCGGTGTCTGAAGCAAAGTCCAAGCCCGCCTCGACGATCACAACAACGCTAGGCCCGCATCGGGTACATATTGGGAAACACAAAGAAGGGAGGCTGCTGTCATGCCGTTAGATGCTCTTTCTGGAAACGTAAGCGCGGAGTCGCTGGCGATCTCGCTCGAACAGCGGGATATCAAACCGGTGGATTGGAACACGCTGGCCGCGCACAAGCAGGCGCAACTCGAGAAGTTCGGACCCAGCTTCTGGTATCAGCACCAGACGTCGCTGGGATTCACCCTGATCGGATCCATCGGCTTGATGGCGCTCACCGCCGGTGCCGCGAATTCCCTGATGCAGCCGTCATCACCGGTTCTGCTCTGGATTTCGGTGGCCTGGATGTGCCTGTTGGCCGCTCTGATCGTCAGCGGCGTATTAAGGGTCCGCGCCGGATCGCATTGGGAAGAGCACTGGCTGCCCATCGATGGATTGGAAACTTCGGGTGTGCCGGAGCCGATCGCCGCCATGGCTCGTTCAATGCATCGCAAGGTTCCAGGTTCAACTGTGATCCTGGGCGAGTTGATCCGGGAGTCGGTTGTGCTCGACCCGTACCTGTTGCTTGTTCACGGTGAGGAACGTGTTTGTCTCGGCCTATGGGATGATACGGGGATCATAGCGTCCGCAAGCTCGCTCGGATAACAGACCACTCAGCGCTGATGATGACCGTCGATGCGCTGTTGCGGGCATGGAGCAGGCCGGCAGTCTGGGATCGACCTGGCGGAGGCCACCCTCAACGGCCGCCGCGAGGAGGTGGTGGAACCCGCGCATCAATCTCGGGGCTGACAACCATGCCTAATCACGAGGGCGCGCGCCCGCCGCTGCGGGCGACGGCCTATCGGCGGGCAATCCGGGGCTGGATGACTCGGTTACGGTGGACTTGGAAACCGGTGTCTCTCGAAGATGTTGGAAGATCGTCGTTGACATCGAGAGGACGTTCCAATGCAGATGATCATGTTCGCGGCCGCAATGGGCGGTATAGTAGGGCTGTGTGCCGGCCAGGCTTCGGCAGCATTGTCGGCGGCCGACAAGACGTTCGTCAACGAGGCCGCCTCCGGTGGTCTGGCGGAAGTTCAGCTTGGCCAGCTTGCGCAACAGAAGGCCTCATCTCCGCAAGTCAAGCAGTTCGGTCAACGGATGATGGACGATCATACCAAGGCCAACCAGGAACTACAGGCGATCGCCGAGACCGAGAACCTGACGTTGCCGACACAACCGGAGAAGTACCGCGCCTATATCGAGCATATGGTGCAGGACCATGAGAAGGACGTAGCCGCGTTTCGCAAGGAAGCCCGGTCCAGGCAGGATCCGGCAGTGGAGGGATTTGCACAGAAATATCTGCCCGTGCTGGAGCAGCATCTACAAATGGCGAAGGCCCTGAACAAGGGCTGACGCTAAAGCGCTTGCGACTCCCGGCGCATCGGCATCCGGGGCCGCCTCCGGCCGGCGCGCTCAGCGAAATACGCGCAGTTCGCGGGCGCCTGTTTGGCGTTGGCCGGTCAGGAAATTGCACACGCGGTTATCCGCGTAGCACCCCACAACGTCGCCGGAACCCGCCAGCTGCCCCAGGGCGATGTCCCTGAATAGATTCAGCCACATCGGGAAGTTGGATGCCGCGTCCCATGCCGGATCAGATCCGATGGCCGAGTTCTTCGATCAGGCAGCGCTGGTTGCTGCCGGGTGGGCACAAGCAAATCTGCCCAAGATAATGCGGGTGCGCCAGCAGCAGGTGCGCCGATCGGCAAACGGTGACATGCCAATGTAGTTGACTGGTTGGAGAGGTTAGTTACGTGTCACACGCAGAACCCGCCGCCGATCGTCTTGTAGACTTCCGGCATATTCATGCCGGCACGAGCATTGCGGTGCTGATGCGCTCTCGGATTGTGCCGTCGTCGTCCATCTTTATCTGAGCGAACAGGCGATCTCCCTGCCCGGGATGCGGCCCCTCGATCGAGATGATCGTTCCCGTTCGGTCGCGCCATTGCGGTGAACTCGATGGAAGCAGATAAGGGTTGTACCGAACGTGATCGCCTAGTTTGAAAGTCATTGTGGGATCCTCCTCCAATAGCCAACCCCAACGCAATACGCCCATTGCCGCGCCCCAGCGGCGACGCGTTGGGTGCCGAGGCGGCCCTAATGCGAATGAGGAGGGCGAAGCCTTGGTCGTGACGCGGCCTCTGCCCGACTGCCATAAACGTCGCACCGGCCGGCAGGGGCACGACGACACGAATGACGCTTCTCATGCGAGCTCCTGTGCCGGAAACGCTCGCTATCCAGTTGGAACAGGCGCGACAGACTGAGACCCAGGCGTATCGGTTGGCTCGCGACATCCGAACGCTCACCCAATGGTTGAGCCATGACGTCTTGGCACTGGCCGGCCCGGCGCTGGCCACGCGGCAAGAGCTGTTCGACTTTGTCGTTGAGGAACTGGCACAGCGCGAGCTCGAGGATGTGCGGCGCATTCGCCCGCTGCGCGTCGCACTTCAGAACCAGCGCGACGACTTGCTCGCGTTCGCCGGCGTGCTCGATAAGAAGCTGGCCCACATCGCGCAAACCCATGAGATCGGCGAGGATCTCGTGCGTGAAGCCTGCGTGCTGCACCGCTTACCCAGCACCTCGACCGCGTATTGGCAGAGCTGGAACCGGCTTCGTGCGAAGATGGGCGACCG
>JAQGHW010000529.1 GCA_028291505.1 Rhodopila sp.
GATCGCGGGTACGGTTATGGTTTCCGGCACGGGGACGGCGGCCAGCCTGACGATCCTGGGCAGCGACACCGTGTCAGGCGATCTGAACCTGCGCACGCTGTTTGTCGGGACCAACGACAGCCTGACCATCAATGCCGGCAACACCGTCAGCGCGACGACCGCGACCGACGCCGGGATGATCACGGTCGATGGCACCGGCGCCGCGCTCCTGATCAACGGCCCCGTGCAGGTCACCGAACTAGGGTTGACCGCCACCAACGGCGGCCTGATCCAGGCCGGAAGCCTGGACCAGCAAACCGGTGCATCCAGTGCCGGTGGCTACACCCTCGGCGGAGGGACAATCGAAATCGGCAACGCGGGGACAGCCCTCGCGGGAGACCTGACGATCGATCGGGGTTATACGGTGTCCGGCACCGGCGGCCTGTTTCTGGCGGGGACCATCCTCACCCCGTCCCCGGATGTCTTCGACGTCGTCGATAACGGGCTTATCACCAGCGGTTCTCTCCAGATCGGCTCGCTGTGGGAGTCGCCTGGCACCGCGCAGCAACCGGACCTGCCGCAGGGTGCGACGACGTTCGCCTTGCCCGATACCCTGACCGGAGGCGGCACGGTCTATGTCCAGGTCGGCGGCGCGATCAACGTGGTTGCCGCTGTAAACGGCTCTGGGCTGACATTCGATCTCGATAACTTCGCCAGTTTGAACCTCTTTGGCCCACTCGCCGCCGGCAACACGATCGCCATGAAAGGCTTCGACGACTCGCTCAACATCGGGAACACGTATCAAGGTGATACAATAGACGAGGCCCTGGGACCCGTCGTCGCCGCAACGATCCAGGGCTTCAACGCCGGCGACCAGATCACCTTTCAAGATTCGAGCTCCGGAAATACCCCCTTCGATACGGTGTCGTTCAACAACGGCACGCTGAGCCTCCTGAAAGGCACATCCACTTTTGCGACCCTTGATCTTGCCGGCGATTACACCAGGGCTGTCTTCTCGGTTAGCCGCGGCAACGTCGCAGGCGAGGCCGTGCAGGTCGTCACGGCGTCTGGGCCTATCGTCGCCTGTTTCCGTGCCGGAACCCGCATCCTGACGTCGCACGGCGAGGTCGCCGTGGAGCAACTGCATCCCGGCGACCAGATCGAGGTACAGCTCGGCGGGGCGCCCACCCCAATCACGTGGATCGGCTACCGGACCATCGACTGCACGCGTCACCCCCCCCCGAACCAAGTGTGGCCCGTGCGGATCAGCACCGGCGCATTCAGCCCCGATCAACCCCGCCGCGATTTGTTCCTGTCACCCGATCATGCGGTGTTCGCCAACGATGTCCTGATCCCCGTCAAACACCTGATCAACGGCACCAGCGTCGAGCAGGAGCCAATGGACGAAGTCACCTACTACCACCTAGAGCTACCCCAGCACGATGTAGTGCTGGCCGAGGGAATGCCTGCCGAGTCCTACCTGGACACCGGCGACCGCTCGAATTTCGCCAACGGTGGTGGAATGCTGCGGCTGTTTCCAGATTTCTCCGCCGATCCGCAATACGCCAGTGGCGTCTGGGAAGCTTACGGCTGCGCCCGGCTGGTCGTCACTGGGCCAGAGGTGGCTGCCGTGCGTGAGCGCCTGGAAGAACGCGTGGGCCGAGCCGCTTCGAAATCGCGTAAGGCAGCCCGCGCCCGGCAGAAGGCTTCCGCAGATGTGAGCGCTGAACCAGCCCGGCGATCACGCCGAGGTTGAGGCGAAATGGACGACCTCGGAAGCGCGGCGAGGGCGCGGCTGGCGTATATGCCGCGCCCGTTGGCAGAGTTTCAGGCCCTCAGCAGGAGCGGTTGAGCTGCCGGATCAGTGAATCTCGCCCGACTTCCGCAGCGCTTCGCGCAGCTTGGCCGGTGTGAAATCTGGCGAACGGCAGACCTCCAGGATAACTGCCTCGCGGCGCGAAACCAGATCGATCGCCGCCGGCAGCTTGCGCACCGCGTCGGCCGGGATCACCACCGCGCCGTGGAAATCGGCGTGGATCACGTCGTCATGCGCCGCCTGCATGCCGAAGATGTTCACCGGCTTGCCGAAATCCACCATGTGGACGTGCGCGTGGCTCGGTCCGATCCGCCCGCCGATCATCTGATACCCCGGCGCCCACATATCGAGGTCGCGGAACGAGCCGTTGGTGACGCAACCGATGGACCCCAGCGCCTTGTGGATGGTGGACTGGACCTCTCCCCAGTAGGCGCCATAACCCACCCGGCCGTCGATGTCCTGCAGCACGGCGATCGTCGGGAGATCGACCCGAGCGACGTAGTCATACCAATCCGCGCGGTCGGTGACCTTGGAGCGCGGCGGTTCGGTCGAGCGGATCATGCCGACGCGCGCCACACCGACGATCGGCTTCGCCTTCGGGTCGATGCAGACCATAGGCTCTACCGTAAAGCCGATGGCGCGGCGCTCCGGCACCACGATCTCCAGCCCGTTGCAGATGGTGGGCGTGTCCCACTGAGCCAGGACGTCCAGGTCGGCCTGGTTGAAGGGGCGTTCGGCCATGATGGGTTCCTCTCTATGTCGCAGCACAAACATACTCGCCTAAGGTAGGCGTTCGCGGCAAGATGGCGGCATGACATTGCTTGCAAACCGTGGCACCGCAACCGGCGGCAAAGCCATCTACGGTGCGCCGCTCGGCATCCTGATGCTGGAGGCTCGGTTTCCCCGCATCCCGGGGGATATGGGGAACGCCACGACCTGGCCGTTTCCGGTTCTCTATCGCGTGGTGAAGGGCGCAAGCCCGGAGCGGGTCGTGCTTCAAGGGGCGGCCGGATTGCTGCCGGATTTCCTCGAAGCGGCGGCTGAGTTGGTATCGTTCGGTGCGGAGGCGATCACGACCAACTGCGGCTTCCTGTCGTTGTTCCAGCGGGAACTGGCGGCGCATGTCCAGGTGCCGGTGGCAACCAGTTCGTTGATGCAAGTGCCCTGGGTGCAAGCGACGCTGCCGCCGGGCAAGCGGGTTGGTGTGATTACCGTATCGGCCGGGTCGTTGACGCCGCGGCATCTGGAGGCGGCGGGGGTGCCGGCGGACACGCCGTTCATCGGCACCGAGGACGGGGTGGAGTTCTTCCGGGTGCTGATCCTGGGGGAGAAGCGGGATATGGATGTGGCATCGGCGGCAGGAGATATCCTTCGAGCCGGCCGGACGCTGATGCGGCAGCATCCGGATGTCGGTGCGATCGTACTGGAGTGCACGAATATGCCACCCTATGCACATGCGCTGCGGGAAGCGTTGGGAGTGCCCATTTACGACGTCTATTCGTTGATCACCTGGCTGCATGCGGGCATACGCCCGCGGGATTTCGGTCCTCCGGCGGATCGAGCGACTTGTTTGGGGTGGGGGTAAGGTTTCCGGCACCGGTCCGTTCTTGTTTAGCGCAATCCCTCGTTGTGGGAGTGAAGTTATCCTCGCTCCGGGTGTTGATTTCATGCATGATGATGGAATGAGTCCAAACGGAAACTACGCCGCCCTGATCCGCCACCGAACCGAAACAAAATCCCGGCGGGCTATGCCGTTGTGTCAGACGGGCGGCCTGTTTCCGGCCAATCACGAAGGCCCCTGCTCGGGCCCATGATTCTTTTCTTCGAAATGGTTTGGCGCGGTACGGGTCACGCGGTAACGAACAGTTCCGTAATCCAAACGATCGCTCAAGGTCTGCCGGAGCAAGCGATGCGGGTTTTCGCCGAAGCCAGTCACCTGCGGGAGCTTGAGTCGGATCCTGTCCTTCTCAAGCAGAAGAATGTCTCTTTATGGGTGATTCCGATATCGTCGCAATTCTTGTTCCGACCGCATATCGTGTCTGTCCGGCGAGGCCTTCGGGAGCTTTGGACTCTGTTGCGGGCGCTGCGTGACGTCCCGAACCAAGAGGCTTGCCTCATCATGCTACTTTCCGCCACGCCGACGGCGATCTTCGCCGCTTCAATGCTGGCATGGCTGACGCGTCGGCGGATACGGGTACAGGTTGGATTGCACGGCAACCTGAATGACGCGTTTGGTTGGCGTCCCCGCAATCCAGTGGCACGTGCCATTGATCTGCACGCTGCGCTCACCCGCCGTCGCGGCGGACGGGTCCGTTTTCTGGTGCTGGAAAACGCGATACGGACGGCGCTGGCCGAGCAAATTCCGACCGCAGCCGACATCACTGATGTGCTGCCCTTGCCGATCAATCAGGGGGAAGCCGAACGGGCCAGACCGGCGCGTCTTACTGTCCCGCTGCGGATCGGACTGGTGGGACAGGCAACCGAGGCGAAAGGCATCACGCCTTTTCTCGCCCTGGCCCGGGGATTTCGAGAAACCCTTCCGGACGCCGTCAACTTTCACCTTATCGGCCATCCGGGGGCTGGCATCGACCTCAGCGCGTTCGACGTGCTGCACGACACGACGCCTTACGGGCGCCTGTCGCGCCCGGAATTCCTCGAACAACTCCAGCGCTTGCATTATGTGTGCTTACCGCTGCAACCGGTCTACTATGGACTGTCCGCCAGCGGTGCCCTTATAGACGCCATTACCTGGCTAAAGCCGATCATAGCGACTCGCGTGCCGATCATCGTCGATCTGTTCGCCCGTTTCGGTGAAATAGGGATTTTGTGCGACGACTTCGATGCGATGCGAATCGCTATCGGGTCGGTGGCGAGCAGCCCCGACCAGGCGCGGTATGACCTCCAGGTTGCCAACCTGCGGCGGCTGCAGGCAAGCAGGATGCCGGCCATCCTGGCATCCAACTACCGCGAGACGATCGAGCGAGGCTTTCCGGGCCTGTTGACGCATCCCTGCCGAGCACCGGCCCAAGGTGTGCTACATGGCTAGAAGCGGGTTCGCCATGTGGCGGGGCCAAGGCCCGGCGCACAGTTCCAGGTCGCTGATGGCGCGAGCGGCGCATGGCTTTGCGTGGGTCTTCGCGTGGCGCATGGCAACGCGGATCATGGGCCTGGGCAGTACGCTAATCCTCGTGCGGCTGCTCGCTCCGGCTGAATTCGGTATCGTCGCGATCGCGATGTCCTTCATCCAATCGATCGATCAATTTTCGCAGATCGGGGTGGAGGAAGCGCTGATCCGGCTGCCCACACCCGACCGGCGGGTCTACGACACCGCCTTTACCATGATCGCACTGCGCTGCGGCCTGATCGCCGTCATGGCAGCGGCCGCGGCGCTTCCGGTTGCCGGTTTCTTCGGCGAACCACGGCTTGTCCCGATCATGCTGGTCATCGCCGGCGTCACCCTGATCGCGGGCTTCGAGAACATCGGCGTGCAAGACTTCCGCCGTGAGATGCGGTTCGACCGGGAGTTCATATTCCAGGCGATACCCCGGCTGGCCGGGATCATCACGACGGTATTCGTGGCGCTCGTCTGGCGCGACTATTGGGCGCTGGTGATCGGCTCAGCGGTGACCCGTTTGGCCCGCGTGGCCATGTCGTATGCAATTCATCCTATGCGGCCGCGCTTCAGCCTGGCAGCATGGCGAGACCTG
>JAQGHW010000576.1 GCA_028291505.1 Rhodopila sp.
AGGGCCATGAGCGACACCATGGGTGTGTCGTAGGATGACTGGATCCGCACCAGGGTGGTGCGGCACAAGCTCTGGTTCGCCGAGCTGTGGCGGCGGATCGTGGCGAACGGCGACATCTACCTGGGGAATTATGAGGGGTGGTACGCGTTTCGGGACGAAGCCTTCTACGATGAAAATGAGCTGACGCTGCGCCCGGACGGCTCCCGCGTGGCACCGAGCGGCGCGCCGGTGGAGTGGGTCAAGGAGCCGTCGTATTTCTTCCGGCTGTCGGACTGGCAAGACCGGCTGCTGGCGTTTTATGAGGCAAATCCAGGGTTTATCGCACCAGGTTCACGGCGGAACGAGGTTGTCAGCTTCGTCAAGGGCGGGCTGCTCGACCTTTCCATCAGCCGGACGACATTCAACTGGGGGATACCGGTGCCGGGTGCGCCGGGGCACGTGATGTACGTGTGGCTGGACGCGCTGAACAACTATGTCACCGCATGCGGATTTCCCGATCAGACCGCCGCTCGGTGGCATTTTTGGCCGGCGGATGTGCATTTCGTCGGTAAGGACATCATCCGGTTCCACGCGGTCTACTGGCCGGCGTTCCTGATGGCAGCGGGGCTGCCGGTGCCGAAGCGGGTCACCTCCAACGGCTGGTGGCTGATGGACGGGGAGAAGATGTCCAAGTCGCTGGGCAACGTGGTGGAGCCCCGGAAGCTGGCAGAGATCTTCGGACTGGATCAGATCCGCTATTTCCTGCTGCGCGAGAAGCCGTTCGGCGCAGACGGCTCATTGAGTCACGCCGCGATCATCAGCCGGATCAACGTCGACCTCGCGAACGACCTGGGCAACCTGGCGCAACGGTCGCTGTCCCTGATCGCCCGGAATTGCGGCGGGGTGCTGCCGGCGCGGGGTCCTGTCACCGAGGAGGACCAGGCGCTGCTGGACGCGGCCGGCGGGCTGCTGGAAGCGGTACGGGCGCATGTCGAAAGGCAGACGTTCCATGATGGGCTGGAGGAAGTCTGGAAGGTCATCCGGGCCGCCAACGGTTATATCGACCGGCAGGCACCCTGGGCACTGAACAAGACCGACAAGGTCCGGATGGGTTCGGTGCTGCGGGTGCTGGTGGACACGATCCGGGTCGTGGCGACGCTGCTGCAGCCGGTGATGCCGGCCAGCATGGGTCGGATGCTCGATCAACTTGGCGTCGCGGCTGACGCGCGGACGTTCGCGGGGCTGGCGGTGCCGCTGGTGGATGGGCAGATGCTGCCGGCGCCGCAGGGCGTGTTCCCTCGGTTTGTGGAGCCTGCTGCCTGATGCTCGTGGATAGCCACTGCCACCTGGATTACTTCACGCCGATGGAGTTGCCCGACGTGCTGACTCGGGCCGCGGCGGCCGGCGTCGGAGAGATGGTGACGATCGGCACGACGCTGGCTCAGTCCGAACGTCTGCCGGCGATGATCGAGGGAATGTCCAACCTTTGGTGCACCATCGGGGTTCATCCGCACCACGCCGCCGAGGCGCCGGTTCCGACGCCGGAGCTGCTGGCCGGGATGGCGCAGCATCCCAGGGTGATCGGGATCGGCGAGTCCGGCTTGGACTACTTCTACGACCGGTCGCCGCGCGATGTTCAGGCCGAGAACTTTCGCGCGCACATTCGGGGCGCCAGGCTGGCGGGGGTGCCGCTGTGCATCCATGCGCGCGATGCCGACGACGATATCGCGTTGATTTTGAAAGAAGAGCGCGACAGGGAAGGGGGGTTTGATTTCCTCTTGCACTGCTTCAGTTCGGGACGCGGGCTGGCGGAGGCGGCGCTGGAGATGGGCGGGTATGTCAGCTTCTCGGGTATTTTAACATTCCCACGGTCGACCGAACTGCGGGCGATCGCGCGGGATGTCCCGCTGGACCGGCTGCTGGTGGAGACCGACGCGCCGTACCTCGCGCCGGTGCCGTTCCGCGGCAAGCGGAATGAGCCGGCCTGGGTGGCGCATACCGCGGCCGTGCTGGCCGAGGCGCGGGGGATGACGCCGGATGCGCTGGCGACTCTGACCACGGATAATTTCCGCCGGTTGTTCCGGAAAGCCGCGGCATGAGGGTGACCTTGCTGGGAACAGGCGGTTCCGCGGGGGTACCGATGATCGGCGGCGCGGACGGCAGCGGAGATTGGGGCGACTGCGATCCGGCGGAACCGCGGAACCGTCGGACTCGGTCGTCCATAGTTGTAGAAGGGTTGGATAAACAACGGCTTCTGGTGGATACCTCACCCGATATGCGCAGTCAGCTGCTGGATTGCCGCATCCCCGGGGTGGACGCTGTGTTGTTCACGCATGCCCATGCGGACCACCTGACCGGGATCGACGACGTGCGCATTCTGAACCGGATCGCCAACCGCCCGTTGCCGGCTTTTGCGTCAGCCGAAACGCTGGCCGAGATCACCCGGCGGTTCGGCTACGCGTTCAGACCTTGGGAACCCCCGCACTTCTATCGCCCTGTTCTGCAAGCAAAATCCGTCCAGCATGGTGACGTTTTCGAAACCGCTGGCATGTCGGTACGGGTGTTTACCCAGAACCATGGCAAGGTCGAGACGCTAGGTCTGCGTATCGAGAATTTCGCCTACTCGACTGATGTCGTTGCATTGGATGGGGCGGCGTTCACCGCGCTGCAGGATGTCGATACCTGGGTGGTGGACTGCTTCGTGCGGAATGGCCCGCATTGGACGCACGCCAACCTGGATACGGTGGCCGGCTGGGTCGCGCGGTTGCGGCCGCGCCGCACGGTGCTGACCCATATGGGGACCGAGATGGATTGGGCCTGGATGCAGGCCAATCTGCCGCCCGGAATCGAGGCGGGGTTCGACGGCATGGTGTTGGATATCGGTTAGAACATGATCGCGCTGGGTGGAATCTGAAGTTCGTCAAGATCGAGGGAGGTGTTGATCGCCGTCATGGTGCTCCCCATGCGCGATCCTATATGCGGTGGGTTCGTTCGAAGGGGGGCAGGCGATGCACATCGGGGTGTTTTATTTTCCAACGGATTACGGAATCCAACCGGCCGAACTGGCTCGCGCTCTTGAGGAACGTGGCTACGAATCGGTGTTTTTCTGCGAACATACGCATATCCCGACGAGCCGCCGCAGCCCCTATCCCGGCGGTGGCGAGTTGCCGCGCTGCTACTCGCACACCCACGATCCGTTCGTTGCCCTCTCCTTCGCCGCCGCCGCGACCCGCAACCTTCGCATCGGCACAGCGGTCTGCCTGGTTACCGAACATGACCCGCTGGTCCTCGGCAAGACCATCGCAAGCCTCGACCAGCTTTCCGCCGGCCGCTTTGTGTTCGGGGTCGGCGCGGGCTGGAATGCCGAGGAAATGGAGAACCATGGCACGCGCTTCGAGACGCGTTTCAGCGTGATGGGTGAGCGCGTGCGTGCCATGAAAGCCCTTTGGACCGAGGAAGAAGCGGAATTTCACGGGAAGTACGTGAACTTCGATCCGGTCTGGTCCTATCCGAAGCCTTCGCAGCGGCCGCATCCGCCAATCCTTCTGGGCGGGGAAACAGACCACACGCTGAAGCGCATCGCCGCTTACGGTGACGGCTGGCTGCCGCGTGCCTTTGGCGGCTTCGATCCGGCGAAGGAGGTCAAGCGGCTGCACCGGATAGCCGGTGAGGCGGGACGTGATCCGTCGGGCCTTCAGGTCACCGTCTTCGGCGCGCCCGCCGACGCCGCGGCACTCGCTGGATACCGCGAGGCTGGTATCCAACGCGGGTTGCTGGCGATACCGGACGTAAGCCGCGATGAGATTTTGCGCCTGCTCGACAAGAACGCACCGCTGGTGAAGGCGATCCACGGGACATAGGACTGGCAGGCCTTACGCTGCCCGCACGTCGGCGACGAAGGTTTTGACTTCGCTGGATAGCTGTTCGGCCTGTTTGGACAGATCGCCGGCGGCGCTCAGCACCTGACTGGCCGCGGTACTGCTGTCGTTGGCGGCCTGTCCGACGCCGCTGATATTGATTGTCACATCCTGCGCCGCGGTTGCCGTCTGCTGCACGTTGCGGGCGATCTCGGCCGTGGCGCCGCCCTGCTGTTCGACCGCGGAAGCGATGGAGGTCGCGATCGCGCTGACTTCCTGGATGCTGGCCGCGATGCCGCGGATAGCGGCGACGGCGTCCTTGGTGGCGGCCTGGATCTGGGTAATCTGGTTGCCGATCTCCTCGGTGGCGCGGCCGGTCTGGTTGGCCAGGCTCTTCACTTCGGACGCCACCACCGCAAAGCCCTTTCCGGCGTCGCCGGCGCGCGCCGCCTCGATCGTGGCGTTGAGCGCGAGAAGGTTCGTCTGCTGGCTGATCCGCGCGATCAGTTCGGCGGCGTCGCCGATCGATCCGACATGGCGGAGGAGATTGTCGTTGGTGCCGCGCGCGCGGGTCGATTGCGCGCTGGCGCTTGTCGCCGTCGCGCGCGCCTCCTCGGAGGCGCGGACGATCTCGCCGATCGAGCGCGACAGGCCCTCCAGACTCACCGAGATCGCCTGCGCGGCGGCATTGGCGTCGTGCGTGCGACCACGGATGGCATCGGCGCGGACCTGCTGATCGCGGATCGTATCGAGCGTGACATCGGCGCTGCGTTCGAGCGCGCTGGCCGAGCCGAGCAACTGATCGACCAGGGTCGCCATCGAGTGGCGCAGATCGACTGCGATCCGGAGAGATGTCTGGCGGAGCTGATCGCGGTGGCGCGCCTGTTCGCCGGCTTCGCGCGCGGCGGCGGCGGCGGCGCGGCGGCGCGCCTCCTCGGCCTGTTCCAGAGCGGCTTCGGCATCGAGCCGGGCGCGATCGGCATCCTCGGCGGCCGTGCCGGCGGAGACGATGCTTTCGGCGAGATGGCGCCGCGCGGTCTCGATCAGACGCAGCAGCCAGAAAGAGGCGGCGAAGATGCCCAGCGTCACCAGCCCGAGCAGCGGCGCGAGATCGCGCAGCGCCCGCAGGCCGGCATCGCCGACGTTCCAGCGCAGCGTGCCGAGCGGCCGGCCGATCGCATCGCGGACGAGGAGGCCTTCGGTCTCGTCGGCGCCGTCGGTATTTCCCCAACGCAGGCCGGACAAACGGAATGTGTTCTGCCACCGTTCGAGCACGGCAGGCCCGAGTTCACGTACGAACACCAGATAGCGCAGGCGCTTTTCGGGAAGGGGTGCGGTCGGTTCCAGCGGCATCACGGACATGCCAGCGATCACCGCCGGCCGCCCGCGCCAACTCCCAAGCAAGGCAACGCCCGTGTGCATCCGGCGCGCGGCGGCAAGATCGGCGGGCAATTTCGCGAGCAGCTTCGGCAAGACGGCGCCCGCACCGGCGGCCAACGGGATGTCGATGCCGTGACCATCCGGTTCGGCCGACCACAAGGTTCGCCCCTCGGCATC
>JAQGHW010000601.1 GCA_028291505.1 Rhodopila sp.
CAATGTCCGTGCTTGCCCATGCGACGCTGCCGTCCGCCGCGTCCGAACCGGCCGCGGCGGCGGAGCCCGTAACGGCCTGGTGAGGACCGGCTGGACGGCAGCGTTTCGGCACGGCGGGTGATGCCTATGCGGCGGGCGTGGTGAAGAGGCTGCCGCCGGACCAGCGGGTGGTCGGCCGCCAGCCCAGGCGCAACCGCGCACGGGCGTTGCTGACCGGCGAGGCCTGCGGCGCATCGGCGTACAGCGCCGGTTCCCGCACCGGGATGCGCGCGCCGTACAGCGCTTCCAGGCGTGCGACGGTCGGCTGTTCGGCGAATGCGTCGTCGGCGGCCAGGAAGAACGTCTCGTAGCCGGTGTAGTCCGATAATGCCGTAGCGGCCGCGAAGGCCTGAGCGCAGTCCTCCGGCCCGACATAGGCGCGCAGATACGGCATCGGTTCCGCACGGCCGGCGGGTCCGGTCCGGCCGGCCATGAAATCCACCAGCTCCGGGAAGGCGACGAAACACGGGCGCAGGACCACCACCTCGAGCCCGCGCCTGGCATAGGCCTCGGCGATCCGCTCGCCGCAGAGCTTGCTAAGCCCGTACGTGTCGGTGGGGCGGCACTCATGCGCCTCGTCGAGCGGAAGATAGCCCGGTGGCATGGTCGGGTTGGACTGGTCGATGCCGGTGACAGAACTGCTCGAGCAGTGGACCACCCGGCGGACCCCGGCGAGGCGACTGGCCTCGAAGAGGTTCCAGGTACCGAGTGCATTGACCTGCATCGTGGCGGCGTCGTCGGTCGCCACCGAACGGTCGATGCCGCCGAGATGCACGACCACCTCGATCCCCTGCAGCGCCGCGGTCAGCGCGCCGAGGTCGCGCAGGTCGGTCGGGTGGAACTCCGCGGACGGATCGGCGGGCGGGGCCAGATCGAGCACGCGCGGCCGGTGGGCTGCGAGGGCGTGCACGACATGGCGCCCGAGGCGTCCGGATCCGCCGGTAATGGCGATATTCAACTTCGTCCCCTTCTGGCCGATGGCAGGACGCGCAGCATATCGATGTTTAGACGCCGCGTGAAAATGCCAGAAACTACCTCCCAAACTGCAGCCGCACGCTGCTTCAGTGTCATCTAGAGCATGGTCACGCTGAGCGGAACGTTCAAAGCGTGTGAATCATGCGATCAAACAAGGGGATAGAGCATCGCAACCGCCGCCCGCGCCCTCACTGCTCGGTCCACGACCTCTGCTGCGATCGCAGCCAGGAATACCTCCAGGCCACCACCACTCGGGCACTCGTTCAGGACCGCCCGAATGCGGCCCAATACGTCCGAAACCGCCAAAGGTCAGGGATGGCCGACCGATGGGTGGGCGTCTCCTCCGACCGCCTTGCCCCGCCCCGCAGCACCACGAGGCAGGCCTCCATCAGCGCGACATGGCCACCCTCCCGTGGTGGAGCCACTGCAGCCGGCCGGACGAAGACATCGATCCCAACACGCGGTCGGGTCTGCATCCACCCCGCCGCCACTCGCATGAAGATCATCTCCTCGACACGACGCAACTCTGCTCAAGTATTTCTCGAACATGGCCAGCCCGGTTCGTTCCAGCACAGTCGACGAAGAAAGCAGGACATACCGACCTCCTCCCGCCAGGGAACATGCATCACGTGAACATCATGGTCTTGCCGCTCCGATCATGCACCAGATACAATTACTCGCCCATTGGTGGATGAGACTGAAAACGCCTCACACCCAGAAACTCTGATAGTTCCCATCAAGTCGCCGCGCGCGGAAAACTGGGCAGCGGTACCGGTGTAGGTCTGCCACCACAGCGCAGGGAGCAGATCTTCGATGCGTTCTCTGCCACGAAACTTCATGGCACCGGTATGGGGCTGTCTATCCGCGCCTTCGTCCGGTCCGGCCCGCGCGGCATGAAGATTTCCGACACCCACCGAAGCAGGAGCCCTTCATGAGCGATCTCTCCAGCTACGTGTTCTTGCCGCTGAGGGAAGGAGACGTCGCTCTCTACCGGGGCTCCGGCGAAGGCTTGGCGCCAATCCTGCTTGTCGCTGCAGAAGAAGACTCGCTGGCTTGCGTCAGACGGCTCGAAAACGAGTATGCACTCAGACCCGAACTTGACGCTGCCTGGGCGGCGCGACCGATTGCTTTATCCCGCCATAACGACCGCCTCGCGTTGGTGCTCGACGACCCCGGCGGCGAGCCGCTCCATCGGTTGGTCGGCCTATCCCCGGACGTATCGGCATTCCTGCCCATTGCTATCGGGTTGGCGGGTGTGCTCCGCCAGGTGCATGAGCGAGGCCTCGTTCACAAGGATGTCAAGCCGGCAAATGTCCTGGTGGATACGGCAAGCGGCGGCGTGTGGCTGACTGGTTTCGGCATTGCCTCGCGTTTGCCGCGCGAGCATCTGGCCGCCGCGCCGCCAGAGGTTATCGCCGGAACGCTTGCCTACATGGCGCCGGAACAGACCGGCCGGATGAACCGTTCGGTAGACTCCCGCAGCGATCTTTATTCTCTGGGTGTCGCCCTTTACGAGATGTTCACGGGCCGACTGCCCTTCATCGCCGCCGACGCGATGGAGTGGGTGCACTGTCATATCGCACTGCAACCGGTGCCGCCCGACGAGCGGGTCGCGGGCATCCCGGGGCCGCTCTCGGCAATCGTGATGAAGCTCCTCGCCAAGACGGCCGAGGAGCGCTACCAGACCGCCGCCGGGGTTGAGGTTGATCTTCAAAGATGCCTCGCAGCATGGGAGTCGGTCGGTCGGATCGAGCCGTTCCCGCTCGGCACACAGGACGCATCGAACCGGCTCATGGTCCCGGAGCGGCTGTATGGGCGTGAGCGCGAGATTGACACTCTGCTCGATTCGTTCGACCGAGTCGTTGGCGACGGCACGCCGGAGCTTGTTCTGGTGTCCGGCTATTCGGGGATCGGCAAGTCATCGGTGGTGAACGAGTTGCATAAGGCGCTGGTCCCGCCGCGTGGCCTGTTCGCGTCCGGCAAGTTCGACCAATACAAGCGCGACATCCCGCACGCCACCCTGGCGCAAGCCTTCCGGAGCCTTGTCCGGCCGCTTCTGGGCCAGAGCGAGCCGGCGCTCTACCGGTGGCGGGCGGCCTTCCAGGAGGCGCTGGGCCCGAACGGCCAGCTGATCACCAACCTGATTCCCGAGCTGGCGTTCGTCATCGGGGAGCAACCGGCGGTCGCGGACCTGCCGCCGCAGGAGACGCAGAACCGCTTTCAGATGGTTTTCCGGCGCTTCCTCGGCGTATTCGCGCGGGAGGAGCGCCCGCTCGCGTTGTTTCTTGACGATTTACAGTGGCTGGATACGGCGACGCTCGAACTCCTCGAGCACCTGGTGACGCACTCTGAGGTGCGCCACCTGATGCTGGTCGGGGCCTACCGGGACAACGAGGTCGGCCCCGCCCACCCGCTGATGCGCACCCTCGAGGCGATCCGCAGTGCCGGAGCGCGGGTCCAGGAAATCGTGCTGGCGCCCCTCGGGCTCGACGATGTCGGCCGGCTCGTTGCCGAGGCCCTGCATTGCGAGCCGGAGCGCGCGAGGCCCCTGGCGCAGCTGGTGCAGGAGAAGACCGGAGGCAATCCATTCTTCGCTATCCAGTTCTTCACCGCGCTGGCCGAAGACGGGCTGCTCGCGTTCCACCCGGCCGCGCGCGCCTGGCAATGGGACATCGATCGCATCCGCGCCAAAAGCCACACCGATAACGTGGTGGATCTGATGGCCGGGAAGCTGAACCGCCTGCCTGATGAGACGCAGGAAGCCTTGAAACAGCTCGCCTGCCTGGGCAATGCCGCCGACATCGCCACCCTGACCATGGTTCACGGGGAACCGGAGCAGGCGATCCACCTGGCGCTCTGGGAGGCCGTCCGCGCCGGGTTCGTCATCCAAATCGACGGCGCCTACAAATTCCTGCACGACCGGATCCAGCAGGCGGCGTATTCACTGATTGCCGAAGAGCACCGCGCCGAAGCCCACCTGCGCATCGGCCGCGTGCTGCTCGCGAGCATGACGGCGGACCAGCTCGCCGAACATTTGTTCGATGTCGCGAACCAACTCAATCGGGGAGCCGCGCAGCTTATCGAACAGGTTGAGACAGTGCAGGCGGCGACGATCAACCTGCGTGCAGGACACAAGGCCAAGGCGTCGGCGGCCTTTGCATCGGCGCGCGCATATTTTTCGGCCGGCATGGCGCTGTTGGACGACAAGGATTGGAGCAGCCAGTACGAGTTGACGTTCAGCCTGTGGCTCGAACGCGCGGAGTGCGAGTTTCTGACAGGTGATTTTGACACAGCCGCGCAACTGATTGGGGAACTGCTGCAGCGCGCGGCGTCGAAAGTCGACCTGGCTTCCGTCTACCACCTGAAGGTCCAGTGCCATGTCA
>JAQGHW010000610.1 GCA_028291505.1 Rhodopila sp.
CATGCCCTGGTCGAGTAACACCAGCGCGTTGGCGCGCCGCGCCAGGCGATGCGCAGCCGAGCCGTCGCGTGCCAGTTCGATCAGGTCGCGTCGCGCTTCAGGGTCCAGGAAACCAGCTCGGATCATATATACCTTCAGGAAGTCCCGCCAAAGACCGCTCTCGCGCGCCGCGCCGGCCGCGGAGAGCCCGTGGGCGGTCGTGCGGGCCGACCCCTGCCGAATCGGCCGAAGGGAACCTGACGGGATGATCGTGCACTAGCGCACCGACTGACCGAAAAGTCGAACCATCAAACGGCATGCACGGCGAGGGCGGGACCGGTCAGGGCGATCCTCGACCTCTGCCTGGAACTCGACTTCCGCAAGCAGACAGAGGCAGGCCCCCAGGATTTTGCACTCTCATTGCCATTGAGTGTGCAACGGCCGCGCCAGACTGATGCTTGCCGGCTCGCCCGGCGGCAGACCCTGTTGTGGTTGACTTGGGGCGTAGGAGTGACAATGTGGTGACCACGTCAACTAGCGAGGCCACGATGGCTCGGGCTCCCGTTTCCGCAGCGAAGGCATCAACCGTGAAGCATCATAGCGCCATTCAGGATGCGTTCATCCGCCGGACGGCCCACGCGATCGAGCGCCTGGCGACCCAGGCGGACGAGGCGATCCTGGTTGAGGCGATGGGGGCACCGACGGATTTCGGCACATTGGCCCGAGTCCTGACCGATTTCGGGGCGATCGGCAGGGCGGTTGCCGAAATCGACCCGGATGCGGTCGATCTCGCCCGCGAAATTGAACACCGGGAGGCTGTCGTCCGGCGCGCTGGCGGCATGCTGTCGGCCGAGGATGCGGGAAAGCTGCTGCGCATGAGCCGGCAGGGGGTCGACAAGCGGCGGCGGAGCAAAGCCTTGCTTGCCGTTCGTCAGGGCGGCGATTGGCTCTACCCGCGTGCCCAATTCCACGAGCACGAGGCCATCCCCGGTCTTGCAGATGTCATTCGCGGGTTCGAGGCATCCGGCCCCTGGGTGACGCTGGAATTTCTCGTCACCGAGGATGACGTTCTAGGCGGGCTGACGCCCCGCGAGGCCTTGCTCAAGGGCGGGGAGCTGCGCGGGCGGGTGACGACGCTCGTGCGCGGCCAGGAGAGCGGTGAGGGCTTTGCTTGAGCTCAACCTCTGGGGGGTCTGGCCCCTCCGGCGTCGCCTCGCTGCCGCCGCCCTGGTTGGCCGCCCAGGCGCTGCCCTTTCTGACGATCCCGGCAGGTGTCCCCCTTTTCCGGGTCCATCAGGTGGTCCACGGCCCGATTTTCTTTGGGCCCGCGATTGACCCCGAGACGGGCATCCGGCAGCCGCCCACCTACCGCTTCGACAGCCTCACGGGCACATTCGGCGTTCTCTATGTTGGCCAGCGTTTCGAAGGGGCGTTTGCCGAAACCGCTCCGCAATCCGCAGCGGCGCTTCGTGTCGCAGAACTATGTGACGTTGCGCGCCGTCAGCGAACTGACTGCTCGTCGCGACCTCAGGGTCGTCGATTTTCACGGGCCCGGGCTGTCCGCGGTTGGCCTGACCAACGCGATTTCGACCAGGCCCTATCAGTCGTGCTGGGCCTGGTCCGACTATCTGTGGTCGCACCGCGATCAGCCCGATGGGATCGCCTACACGTCGCTCCACGACCCGCAGCAAATCTGTTACGCCCTTTTCGAGCGGCCTGGCTACTCGTTCCGGGCCGCGCCGGCGACACATTTCGGCACCATGTTGCCGGCCATCCGGGCGCTGCTGCGCAGATATGGCAAGATCCTGACGCGGCCCTAGTTGGCGCCGCCCGCCTTCCCGCGGGCCTGCGCAGGCCCATATGCGCGATACGAACATTGGAGGGGCAGATCAACGCGGGCGCTAGCCGGAGCACGAGCATGACCGAAACAGAGCGAGCGGCATTTACGGACCCCGCATCCGTCAAAAGCACTGAAGTCGATGCCATGTTCCGTGGATCCGTGCTGCGCAAGCCGTCGAGCATGCGCCTCGGGTGGCACGGCCTGGTTTTGGAGCGGCGCAACGCCGGGGGCCGGTGAACGGGCCGAGGAGATCGTCAACCACCATTACCTGGTGCTGCACGGGTCATGTCTCGTCGGGAAGCGGATTGACCAAATGTGTAGCCCTGTCGGCGCTTGCCGATACCGGGGACGTCAACCGATGCCAAAATTGGCTGCCGCTTCAGTTCGCCCGTCATTCAGGTCCGCTCTGTCCAGGAGCAAATCGAGCTCTGTCCACATTTCCGGGGGCACCTCTGATCCTGGCTACACGGACTCCTCGACCGAGATGTCGCCCGCACACGCCGGAGTTGTCACCGTCAGCGCGACCAAACCCGCCAACACCATGAAGGCGAAGACGCGAAGGCTATGGGCGATCTAGTTCATAGAAATGCGCTCGAATCGATGGCTATCCAGCCGCTCCCACGGCGTCACGCTGCTAACCTCGGGATGGATCGCTCCACCAAACGCAGGAATCGGGTGTTGCGTGCCCCCGATTTGAACCTGACACACAACCATCGGAATGACGCTTGTGTAATATCAACACGTGATAAGCACCCTTTGACTAACCCGCGCAGCGGGAGTCGTGTGTCCTAGCGACCGCACCCTAGCGACAACAAGTGTGCTGGTTGCCACCGGGGTGGATTGGATCATCCGGCGGTGCGTCCTATAATCGCCAGGGTATGCGCGAAAACGTTATCGGGCGAACCAGCCAAAGGGGA
>JAQGHW010000620.1 GCA_028291505.1 Rhodopila sp.
GCACAATACGAGCACGCGATCGACACGTTGATCGGCAAACCGCCGGCTGCGTTCAGTCTGCCACGTTTGCCTCTTGACCTGCAGCCGCCATGTATCCCGGCGGGGATTCCGTCGGAACTGCTGCAGCGACGCCCCGACATCGCCGCGACGGAGCGCCGCGTCGCCGAGGCAAACGACCAGATCGGCATCGCCAAGGCGGCGTACTATCCGTCGCTGAACTTCAGCGCGCTGTCCGGATTCGAGGGCACAAGCGGAGCAACCTGGTTCGGCTGGCCGAGCCTGTTCTGGGCGGTTGGAACGTCGCTGACGCAAGAACTGTTTGACGGCGGCAGACGTCATGCGCAGTCGCAAATAGCGCGGGCCGGATACGATGCCGCGGTCGCGTCGTACCGACAGACCACGCTCACCGCGTTTCAGCAAGTGGAGGATAATCTCGCGGCGCTACGCATTCTTCACGATGAGGCGCAGCAACAACGCGACGCAGTGGGTGCGGCGGACAACTCGCTGCGCATTTTCACCAACCGTTATGTCGGTGGCGAGGATGCCTACCTGCAGCTCATCACCGCACAGACCGCCGCCCTCGCGAACCAGCGCAACGAAGTCGATATCCTGCGTCGTCGCATGGAAGCCAGCATTCTGTTGGTGAAGGCGCTCGGTGGGGGATGGAACGCTTCCAGCCTGCCACAACTCACCGAACGTGGTCTTCCGCGAGGTGGCATCGTGCCCCTCGGGTGGTGACCCGGTCTCCACAGGGCGAATCCGAGACCGTCCAGAACCTGGGGGTGGTCAGGCCGCTCGCCGAAATGGCCGCCGGGCCCAGCTCTCGGCGAGCGCCGGCCCGGCGCTCACTCTCGGTGGCGTCGGACCAGCTCCTGGCCGCCTGGGCTGTCATGCTCGGACGCAGGCGCGAGTTACGCTTCGCCCCGTCCGATATGCGGGTCGCTGACGCCGTCCTCGCCGGTTTCGACATGGCCGGCATAGTGGCGGATGAAGCTGGGGTCGGTGTTGACGGTGATCAGGACGTCGTACCAGCGGTCACTGGCCCGCAGGCTCAATACAGCCGGGAAGCTCTCGCCGGGCTCCAGATCCTTCTCGAACGAGTGGCCGGTGTAGTTGTCGGCGCCATTCACAATCACCGATGTCGCTCCGACATTGGTGATGATGATGGCGATGCCCCCGCCGAATGTATCGTGTTCGCACCGGGCCACGAGATTGGCCGACAGTGGTGTCAGGCCGCCCGCGAATCTCCGGAAGAAGCCGTTCGGGCCAAAAACCGACAGGTCGTAGTTCTCGCTGCCCTGCGGACGCCAGGTATCGGACGCCCTTCCGGTGACATGGTCGATCGTATAGCCCCACGGACCCGTTCCCTGGCCGTGGTTCGATGCGTCCAGGGCCGTGCGCACATGGAAGAACGCGCCGGCTTTGCCGGTATTGCGAAAGTTGATCGTGACTGATTGGTTGTCGATGCTTGCCCGGGCGTCGGCCTGCAATTGATAGGGCAGTGCACGGGCGGGGCGCTGCCCAGGCTCCTGGACCGGCATCGTCTGGTCCGCCGGCACACTGAGCGTAAGAGTCGGGACCGGTTGCTGGCCCGCGGCGATCTCCGCCAGGGTCAGCGGCACCAATTCCGAACCGGATACGAAGCTGACAAAGCCGGTGGTGTCCGGCAGCTTGGATGTGGTCGTGTCGGGGCGGGAGAAGTTGATCGCCGACGTCAGATCGCCGCAGACGGCGCGGCGCCACGGTGTGATGTGGGTCTCTATGACCCCGAAACGTTGCTCGATGAACTGGATGACCGAGGTATGGTCGAAGGTTTGCGAGCAGACCCAGCCACCCTTGCTCCACGGCGAGACAATGATGCAGGGGACACGCGCGCCAAGTCCGTAGGGGCCCGGGGGATAGTCCTTTGCGTCACCTGGGACACCCGGATAAATCTCGTTGACGGTTTTGACCGTCGACAGACCCTCCGCTCTCGTAGCCGGTGCGGTTGGCGCAACGACGTGATCGAAGAAACCATCATTCTCGTCGAAGTTGACGATGAGAACGGTCGAGGCCCACACTTCAGGATTGGCTGTGAGCGCGTCCAGAACGTTCGAGACGTACCAGGCGCCCCAGTTCGGCGGATAGGTCGGATGTTCGGAATAGGCCTGCGGCGCGACGATCCAGGAAACCTGCGGCAAGGTATTGTTCAGCACGTCGTTCCGCAGGTTCGTGAAGAAAGAGCCGCCGTCGTAGCTGCCGCCATTGTAGATGTCGGTCCCGGTCCTCGCCTTGTCGTACAGCGGGCTGTTTGGCTGGGCGTTCTGGTATTGAACGAAATAGAGCACGGAAGTATCGCCAAAATTGCCGATATAGGGATTGCTGGTCCACCCCTCACCGCCGGCGGGATCGAGCCCGAGACCCACGTCCTGGTAGATTTTCCAGGAAATGCCGGCAGCCTGCAACCGCTCGGGGTAGGTGAGCCAGTCATAGCCCTGCTCGTCATTGTTGACGACGGGACCGCCGGGCAACACGCCGTTTCCAGTGCTCGGTCCGACCGCCAGGTCAATGGTTCCAGGGGTGGCTCCGGAGAACGGCTGCGCGATTGTATCCGTCGCCGATCCATTTTGGCCTACCCAGCCGGTCCACATGTAGTAGCGATTCGGATCGGTCGGCGCCATGATGGAGCAATGGTAGTTGTCGCAGATGGTAAAGTTGTCGGCCAGGGCATAGTGAAACGGAATATCGGACCGATCGACGAAGCACATTGTCTCGGTGCCTTTTGCGGCGATCCAGCCGTCGTTGTTGCCGTTATTCCATGCCCCGTGCGCATCCGACCAGCCATGCGGAAGATCACCAATGAACTGGTACCCCATAAGCGGTTCCGGCGGATGGTTCGGCAGCAGGGTGCCGGACCCGTTGGGTTGCTGGAACACCGAGTTTCCCGACGGCAGCGTTACGGCCCGCGGGTCGCTGAAGCCGCGGACGCCGCGAAGTGTGCCGAAATAGTGATCGAACGACCGGTTTTCCTGCATGAGCACGACGATGTGCTCAACATCCTGGATCGTGCCGCTGACGACCTTTGGCTCGATCGCCAGTGCCCGCTTGATGGAGTCCGGGAGCGCCGCACCGAGCGCGGCGGCGCCCAAGCCGCGGAGGATGGTACGACGGTCAGTAGTCGGCATTCGGCAGGCCCTCTTTGGTGAATTGGAAACGGTCGAATGTCCCATGGATCGAGCGGCCGTCTCTATGTCGATTATTTGATAGTTTCGTTACAAACCGGTTAGCGACTTATCATTGTATCGTAATTAGTCGAGGCCCCCTCGGATAGTGGGACCATGTTGCACGGCTATGAGCGCGGACGCGCCCCCACTCCCGTCCGTTGATTTGTGTGATGCAGGCATAGTTCGGGGGACTGCGCAGCTACGCCGCGGGCAAGCATGAGATCATGCCGGGCGTCGAGCATCGGCAGCATAAGCGCCTCAACAACCGGGCGGAGAATTCCCACCAGCCGACCCGGCGACGGGAACGGATCGTGAAACGCTTCGAGCCGCCGCGGCAAGTGCAACGGTTTCTTTCCACCCACGATCAGATCGCCAACGTCTTCGCCCGCCGCCCAAGCCAAGACGCCTCTGCCGGGTTTCATTCCGCCCGCAGTCAATTCTTCACCATTTGGGCCGAGGTTACCGGCGTGGCGATGGCTGCATAACCACACTCGTCAGCGGCCGCCATTAAGCCGATCGCGCCATCCAATATTCCCTGGACGACAAGTTGACGGTACCCACCGCCGTGCTGAACGACACGCTCAAAGACGCCGTCCGTCATTGCTATCCCGGCTTCCGCCTCACGAACGACAAACGAGGCAACCGTAGTAGCGGCGTAATTAACCCCACAGTTTTGCATGCTTCCGTTGTCAACGGGTAGCGTAAAGTTCCTCCAGTCGAGTTTCGGCCCGAGAGCTGTCGCTATCCAAGGCCCTGGCTCCGGAGGTCACCCGCTCGATGGAACTGTCCATCGGCTTTGGCCTACCCAGGAGGTACCCTTGCACCTGGTCACACATCAGATCACGAATCAACTCCAGCTGTTGAGGCGTTTCCACACCTTCGGCAACGATCGAAAGGCCAAGATTATGCGCGAGGCCGATGATTGTGCGGACAATGATCGTCGCGTCCTCAGCTTCGCCGAGTCGCGCGATAAAGGACCGGTCAATCTTGAGCTTGTCGAACTTGAAGGCGTGCAGGTAGCTCAGGCTCGAGTAACCGGTCCCAAAGTCGTCCAGTGCAAGACGCACACCCTGTTCACGCAGCGCAGACAGGATACCAGCAGCCCGTTTGGAATCCTCCATCAGGACACTTTCCGTCATCTCGATCTCCAATCGGCTGGCTGGCAAGCCGGTACGAGCGAGGATGGCGGACACGATACTCGGCAAGTCAGATTGCCGGAACTGCACGGGGGAGACGTTGACGGCCACCCACTGAGGCTCATCCCAGCGCGCGGCTGCTTCACAGGCGGTCTCAAGTACCCATTGGCCGATTTCTACGATCAACCCGGTCTCCTCCGCCAAGGGGATGAAATCATTCGGGGCCACCAAACCGCGCTCCGGGTGATTCCAGCGAATCAACGCTTCGAATCCCTCCACCTTTCCGGTGACGCAACTGACCAAAGGCTGATAATGCAACAGAAGTTGTCGTCGCTCTATTGCGCGTCGCAGGTCTCGCTCAAGCTGCCGGCGCGCCTGCAAATGCTCATCCATCGCCGGCTCGAAGAAACGGAAAGTGCCGCGCTTTTCCTGCTTGGCCCGATACAGCGCAGTGTCGGCGGCATGCATGAGCGTTTGCTGGCAGTCACCGTCCTTCGGATAGAGAGCGATTCCGATCGATGTTCCAATTTCGACCTGATGGTCGCCAAGCTCGAACGGTTGCGCCAACGAGTCAACCAATCGCCCGGCAAGCAAGGCGACATTCTCCGGATGATCAAGCAAGGCGACAATCACAAACTCATCGCCACCAACCCTGGCGAGGGTGTCGGTCGGGCGAAGCTCTGCGTGCAGCCGTTTGGCGACCTGAATCAGCAGCGCATCGCCGGCGGCGTGTCCAAGCATGTCGTTGACCGGCTTGAAACGGTCCAGGTCAAGGTAAAACAACGCCGGGCCGTTTGCCGAGCGCGCGGCCAGGTCAAGCGCGTGGGTCAGTCGTTCTTGTAGCAGAAAGCGATTGGGCAAATCAGTGAGCGCATCATGATGTGCGAGATGCCGGATCCTGGCCGCATCGCGCTTATGATCGGACAGGTCGCGGAACGCCATCACCGTTGCCGGCGTGCCTTCGTAGTCGATCGTGCTACAGGAGAACTCGACAGGGACCAGCGTGCCATTGGCTATGTGCAGGTGGATCTCCTCGTGGTCGAGATCTGCCTCGCGGCGTAGCGCGCGTCGCAGGATTGCAGGGTGGTCGACCTCCGCGATGAGGTTCAGTATCCGGCGCCCAATGAGTTGGTCGTCCGGCACTCCGAACATGCGGCCGCCAGCGGCGTTGATCTGAAGAATGACACCGTCCCGGTGGATGATCAGAATTTCCTGTGAAATGTCGCTCAGCAGTCGCATTCGCTTCAGTTCAAGCACCGCGGCTCGGCGTCTTTCTGCCTCGGTCTTCTCGCGCTCCCGCTCGCGCTCTTCGCCCGCTCGTGCGTTTTGCCGCATTGCCCCACGAAACACCGCAGCGGCGCGTGCGACCGCACCGATTTCGTCACTGCGGCGCACTAGCGATGGCGCGACCTCATGCTCCAGTTCGCCGATCGCGAGCCGGTCAATACTGTGCACGAGTTGCGCCAACGGCCGCGACAGGATGCGTCCCACCAGCCAGCCAACCGCAAGGGCCAGACCCACCGCGACGGCGATCTCGATGAGCACCAGGCGGTCGCTATGCGCGACCAACGCCTCGGCCTCGTCGCGCGACTGCAGCCCGTCGGCGGCGAATTTCTTGACCAGCCTGGTAATCGCGCGGTCGGTCTGCGCCATCCGCTCCGGCAAATCGGCAGCCGCTGCGCCTGGCAGTGCAGCCAGCAATCCCCGCGCCTGCATGCCAGCGCTACGCGTGCGCTCCGACGCGGCGCGTTCCAGCGCAACGTCGAGCCGGTCGATGACTCTCTGGAAGTCGGCACGGTCCGTTGCTCCCACCTGTCGCGGCACAGCGGCGATACGCAGGAATTCCTCCTGCGTTTGATCCACATACGACATACCGATAAAGGCATGATCGTAAATACCGACGGCAAGCCGGCCCATTTGCGCGCCCTGCTGATGCGCCAGCCCGCCGAGCACCGCGATGATCACGACAAAACCTAGGCAAACACTAAGGATCTTCGATTGCATTGACATTAGGCGGCCCAGACCATGGTGCTGGGCTGGGCACCGGGTAAGCTCGCCGCGTCACTTAACATTGACGGTCATCTTCATGCTCGGGTGGATGGTGCAGCGAACCCGGAATCGTCCGGACTTATCGAACTTGTAGGCCAGATCCTGGCCCGGCTTCTGCAGGCCGAGATCGTTGGAGCCGTCGTCATCATCATCAAGGATTGTAATGTTGTGGGTCACGTCGTCTCGGTTGGCGAAGACGACAGCGTCACCTTTATTCACTGCGACCAATTTTTCGCTGAAATTCAGACCCATTTGATCGATGGTCCGGCCCGCCGCACGCACCTCGACCCCGACTGTCGCGAGTGCCACAGCGGTGGCGATGATGACTCGGGTGTGCATAGAAGACTGTCCTCGTGCGGCCCTGCTGCCGGGTTCAAAAATGCGCCGCCGCCCAGACGGTGACGTACAAGGCGTTATTGGCAGATGCGTTGTTGCTCGCGCCATCGAAACGGAAATAGCTGACGTACTGCGCGGCGAAGCGCACATTGCCCCACGAGATGAGCGAGTCCGGCTTTCCCCAAGGCACGTAGGCAATCTCCGTGATGATGCCGCTGCTGTTCGGACTGCCGTTCGGGGTCCCCCAATAGGCGGCATCATTTGTTCCGCTCGTTCGGAAATACTGGATGCTCGGCGTGACGGTGGCGCCGAGACTGTAAGAGACATCGGCGCGAAGCGTGTTCAGCCCGTGTGATAGTCGTGCGCCGCCGATGATCTCGCTGGCCCGGAGCGACGCATCCTCATGGATGAAGGTGGCGTGTGCCGAGATCATATCGCTCGTTACGATCTTGGGGTTGGCGGTGAACTGGTAGTTCGCATCGAGGGCAGTGTCGGTGAACCGATCAACACGTCCAGGGATGTCGACGCCCCCGGGCAGAACGCTTGCGCTCAGGCCGTAGGTGCCGACCTGGAGGTAGCTGCGGCCAAACTCACGCTGCAGCGCCAGACGCCAGTAGGGGATCGCACCGGTCGTCTTGTCGGTGTTGGCGACCGGCACGATACCGGTCGAATTCAACACGTCGTAGCCAAGTCCGCGGTACAAATCGACCTCAAAGTAGACGAGGTTGTTCCACATCGTGTAACCGCCGACGCCGGCGACACGCTCGCCCAGACCGCCATCGATCAGAGCAGCCGCAAGCGGAGTCGGCGCCAGGGCTGAGCTGTTGTACGGAAAACCCCAGACCGGTGTGGAATTCCACAAGTCGGTAACGGTCGGATTGTTGTTGACGGTAAAACCGTAGACGAGATCTTCGCCGAACAGCTCACGGTCACGCGCGTAACGGATGTCGGTGTTGTCGATGTGTAGCTGATGCGCGATGCCGTCGTAGGTGATTTGAACGAAGCCGCCAACTCTGGGCGCGATCCGCCCGGCATAATAGAGTGAGGTCTGATCGATCGCGAAATTGTCGTTGGCGGCGAAATGAGGTGCGGCCGGCCCCGGTTGCGCGGCATCGGTATGGGTGAACGAAACCTGCGTACTTACCGCCAATGGCAGGCCGTGGGGCTTGCCGTCGTTGGAAACATAGCCGTTCAGTTTAAAGTCGCGGCCGTACTGCTTGAGCTGCGGCCCGAAGGCGCCGACATGACAGGCGGCACACGGCTGCCCGGTCTGTTCGGCGAACGAGGGCACCGCGAGCGCAACGCCCGGACGCAGCAGCAGAAGTGCGAGCGGAACGCACGCCGATGACCAGGCAAGTGCATGGCTGCTCATGACCGGTTCAGCATGCCTCGTCGAAAAACCGGGTCCGTTCACATCTTCACCTCTTCCGCGCCGCGCCGCCGCGATCAGCGGCAAAGAGGGTGGGACAGGTCACACCACCGCGGTGCATCGAGGCCAGATAAAGCAGCAATATTATGAATAAATGGTTAATCCTGGCCCGTCTTATTCACTGCATGTCAGGGATTGAACCACGTAGCTGTGCCCAACGACATCACGCTCGCTAAAACAATCGCCGTCTTCGGAGTTGGCATCAAAACATCAGTCAATAAGCGCTGGTTTGATTCTGGCCCATGTCGGCGATTTTCCCACTCACGCCCGATTTCCGAAGGAGATCTCTGGCGCTCCTACCAAACGTCAATATACGACCAAGGCTGGACTGACCGTGGACCCCGCGCGACCGGCGCCACTTGCTCAACCTATGCCGGTAGAGCGTATGCCGGTAGGATAGCTAAACGCGGCAGTCGCGCTGACAGTGGCAAAACCACCAAGCGTGCTCCATCCTGCGACAAAGGCACCCAAAACCAGAAGCGTTACAGTGCCTGCCGATGTGGCAATCATCAAATGAAGCTACTGCGATCAGAATGAAGGCAGAAGTAGAAACCTAGGACAAATGAATCTATCGACTTGAAGCGTTTCATGATCCGCTCTCGTCGCCGGGTTGGCTGGTGGGAATTCTCCGCCCGGTTGTTGAGGCGCTTATGCTGCCGATGCTCGACACCCGGCATGATCTCACGCTTGGCCGCCGCATAGCTGCGCAGTTTGTCTGTGATCAGCACCCGAGGCGCTCGCCTCTGCTTCTTCAGCAACTTGCGGAACAAGCGTTTGCCCGAGCTGCGATGCCGGCAGGGGTTCGCCGTGGTCGCCTCCGAGGTCAAGAGCCTGGCCGGCCAAACCGCCCGCGCCACCGAGGAGATCCGCAAGCAGATCGGACATATCCAGGCGGCGACGATGGAGGCTGTCAGCGCGATCCAGGGCATCACCACGACCATCGCGGAGGTCAGCGCGATCTCCGGCAGCATCGCCTCGGCGGTGGAAACGCAGAGTTCGGCAACGGCGGAAATCGCTCGCAACATCAGTCAGACATCAGAGGCGGTGCGGGCGGTGACGGCAGCGATCGGGGGTGTCAGCGAGGCCGCGTCGGGCACCGGAGCGGCGGCCGGCCAGGTCCACGGCGCCGCCCGCGACCTGTCGCTGCAATCGGAGGTGCTGTCCGGCGAGGTGAACAGCTTCGTGGTTGAGGTCCGTGCCGCCTGACGCGATCCAGGCTGAACAATATGCCGGGGCGGAAGCTGGTGTCCTACGTGGCCTGTGCCGTCAGGTCCATCAACGTGAGGATTGATGCCATCGATGCTGCCTTTGAAGCCGCCTGCCTCCGACAGCCGGACGTCGCCGGCACCTTGTCCACCGTGGCAGCTCGGCCATCGCTCAAAATTTCTGGCCTTCTATCGCCGGACCATTGCGCTTGCCCCGCTGAGTTCGCCCAGTTTGGCGCCATCGGCCACTCGCTGCTGGGTCGCCAATCCGCTCGCCTGCTTCGCGATTGCCTGACGTGCCTCGGCCTCTGCTTCGGCGGGCGGCAGCACCAGCACGCCGCTGTCGTCGCACAGCACCGCGTCACCGGGCATCACCACTGTGCCGCCGATCGACACCGGGCGGTTCAGGCGGCCGCCCAGGTCATAGAGTCTTGTGGTGATCGGGGCGAAACCGCGGCTCCACATGGGAAAAGCCGAGGCCTCGATCTCCTCGAGATCGGTGCAGGGACCGTCTACCACACCAGCCTTGGCGCCGGCGCTCTTGGCGGCGACGGTGACGCCGCCACCCCAGCACGCATAGCGGTCGTCACCGAGACGGTCCACCACCAGGATGTCGCCCGGTCGCAGTAAGCCGAGCGCGTGATGCAGCAGGGTGGAATCTGGGCCAGGTATGGCCACGGTCACCGCGGTGCCGGCGACGCGACGGCCGCGCAGCGCCGGCTGAATGCGTCGGTCGCAAAAGCCCCACTGGCGCCAGTGGCCGATCGTGGCGGTTTCCGCCTGTTCCAGCAGCGCCACCACCTCGGCGCCGATCTGGGGCGGCATGTCGCCGATATCGTATTTCTGCATCGTGGTCTCCTGTTACGAGGACAAAGCCGGCAGGCTTGCTGGGGTCAGACCGGCGAGCGCCGCCACCGGGCGTTCCGGGTGCACGAATAACCACAGCACCGCGCCGGCAAAGCCGGACAGGGCGATACCCAGCAGGGCACCCGCCCAGCTTCCAGTCCATTCCACCAGGTATGCGGTCAGCACCGGTCCGACCACGCCGGCCGCGTTGCCCCAGAAATTGGTCCAGCCCGCAACCACGCCGGTGGAGGAACGGCCGAGGTCCTGCGTCGCCGACCAGATCGATACCTGCGTCAGGCCGATGGCGCCCAACGACACGCAGAGCAACACCATCATCAGCCAGATCTGCGGCGTGCGGGTCGCGGCGATCAGCGCCAGCGCACTGACGGCAAATCCCGTGATCGCCACCGGCACACGCGCCATCCAGACCGAGCCGGTGTACCTCAGGATAGTGTCTGAAAACGCACCGGTGACGAACACCATCACGAACAGCGCGACCCATGGCAGGGAGGCATAGATGCCCATCGAGGCAAGCGAGAAATTCCGCTCGCGCACCAGATAGGTGGGCAGCCAGGTTGTGTAGAAGCTCTGGATCATAACGAGAAAGAAATATTGCAGTCCCACCGCCCAGAACTGCACCGATCTCAGTCCAACCAGGAAAGCACCGCGCGCCGGTTGCGACGACTCCTCGGCTTGACCAACAGCGATCAACCGCGCCTCCGCGGCCTGCACCATCGGATGCTTCGCCGGATCGTCGCGGAAACCGAACCACCACGCGAAGCCGATCAGCACGCCGACGAGGCCAAATCCGTAGAACGCCCACCGCCAGCCGAAATGCAGGATGACCAAGGTGGTGATCGGGGCTGCCGCGATCGGGCCCAGATACAGCCCGCCAAGCAGGATCGAGTTCGCCTTCGCTCGTTCGGCTCGGGGGAACC
This sequence comes from Rhodopila sp., assembly GCA_028291505.1. Taxonomy (GTDB): domain Bacteria; phylum Pseudomonadota; class Alphaproteobacteria; order Acetobacterales; family Acetobacteraceae; genus Rhodopila. The sequence continues at coordinate 11,143 of JAQGHW010000620.1, forward strand.
AACGTTTCAGTGCCAAAACCGAGCTTGGCCAATCGGCGGATTGGCCGGCGCCCAGCAGGCTGCGGAGCACGACAAAGGATGCGAAACCCGATCCCGCCGGAGTCAGCGCAGTCAGCAGCGACCACAGCATATTCGCCCAGTAAAGCATCTTCCGCGGCCCGAACCGCTCGGCAAGCCAGCCGGACGGCACCTGCAGCAGCGCGTAGGTCCAGGAGAAGCTGGTCAGCAGATACGACATCTGCACCAGGGTGAAGTGATACTCGGCCTGGATCGTCGGGGCGGCGATCACGATCGCGGTGCGATCAAGCGACATGACGAAGGTGATCGGCCCCAGCAGCAGCCCGGCCATCCACCACCGCACCATGCCCGGCGCCGCTTCCGCACCCGTCTCCACCATCTCGCCCCTCGCTTGTGTCACATCACCCGATCCGTCTCCGGCAGTGCCTCGCCACGCGCGACACGGCCGATGTTGGCCAGCCATTGCCGTATGCCTTTCGCCGAATTCTCGAACGCGGTCGAAGCGCAGTGCGGCGTGACGATCACGTTGTCCATGTGCAGCAGCGGATTCGCCGGATCGGGCGGCTCCGGCTCAAACACGTCGATCGCGGCACCGGCGAGCGGGCCGTCGCGCAGGGCGGCGATCAGGTCCGCCTCCTGCACGATGCCGCCGCGCGCGACGTTCACCAGGATGGAGCCCGGTTTCATGGTGGCGAGCTGCGCAGCGGCGATCATGCCACGGGTCTGCGGCGTCAGCGGGCAGCACAGGCAGACGAAGTCGGACTGCACCAGCAGGTCTTCGAGGTTGCGATGGGCCACGCCGCGGGCGATTTCCTCGGCCCGGGGCAACGGGGTTCGGGTATTGTAGAGCACCGTGCAGCCGAAGCCGGTCAGGCGCCTCGCGACCTCCTTGCCGATCGCGCCCAGGCCGACGATACCGACGGTCTTGCCGGATAGCATGATGCTGCGCCGCCAAATCTCGTTCTTGGCCCAGCGCCCCTCGGCCATGCTGTTGTGCGCGGTAACGATGCGCCGGCCGATGGCGATCATCAGGCCAACGGCGAATTCCGCCACCGGCACCGCATTGCTGCCCGGCGTGCGCGCAACCTGGACGCCGCGGGCACGCGCCACATCGAGGTCGATGTTCTCCACGCCGACACCCCATTTGTGCGCGAGCTTCAGCCGCGGGGCGGCGTGCAGCAATTCAGCGGGCAACCCGACATCCCAGAACACGACATAGTCGGCGTCCGCGAGCTTCGCCTTCAGCTCAGCGGTCTCGGCGCTGCCGGTGAAGCTGGCGACGAGGCCCGGCGGCAGTTCGGCCGCACCCATGTCACGTAGCTCCGCGACTATAATATCGCGCAGTTCGGCAGCGACGGGCTGCAGGATCAGGATCGTCTCGGTCATGCCGGCATCTTCTCCGTGGTTGCGATGCGCGACGCCGCCATCAGGCTGCCCAGCCGGCAACGCGAGCCGCCAAACGCGCGCCGATGTTGGCCAGCCGCTCCACCAGAATCGCCCCAGTCTCCGCAGAACATAGACCCGGGTCGCCCTGCCAGACGCCATTGGGCGCGATCTGTGCCACTTCCAGCGGTACCGCGACCTCGATGCCCTCGAAATCTACAGTACCAAAGCCGGAAACAGGCATGCCGCGGAACTCGGGCGGCGGTGCTGCGGGCGGGATCAGGTCAGGGCGGATCAGGTCGGGAAACAGATGCATCGCCACGCTGGTCAGCGGGTCCGCGCCATGGCCGCTGGCACGTTGCGCCACGTCCGGGCCCAGGATCGCCGGCAGCAGCCCGTAGGCGACGCGCCAGAGGTAAAGGCTTGGGATCAGAACGTCACGCTGCAGCCAGACACGCTGAGTGGCATCATGAATGGCCTGCACGTTGCCTGCATGGCCGTTGATCACGACGATGCGGGTCAGGTCATGACGCAGCAGGCAGGCCAGCACGTCGTCCAGTACAGCGCGCAGCGTTGATTGCGACAACGAAATGCCACCTGGCATGCTGGCGAAGTAATCCGCCCCGCCGAACGGCAGCGTCGGGGCAAGGAATGTTTCGGTGCCTGCGTCGCTCGCACATGCGGCGATGCGAAGCGCGACGCCCTCGGCCGACAGGTAGTCGCCCATCGGTGCGTGAGGGCCTTGGTCCTCGTGACTGCCGAGCGGAAGCAGGATCACCGGCCGGCGCAGGGCCGCTTGCCGCATTTCGGCGCCGGTCAACTCGGCCAGGCGCCGTTTCGCCAACGGCATTTTTGGCTGGTCCACGGAAGGGGGCTCCTCGACATAACGCTGTTCCATGTATACATGGTGCATCCAACAGGTCAACCATCGGTCACGGCGGTAGAACGAACAGCGGCGGGAGGAGTGGATGGATACCGCAACAAATAAATCCAGGGCAGCGCCGGGCCG
>JAQGHW010000647.1 GCA_028291505.1 Rhodopila sp.
AACTACGACCGAGCCTGGCAAATCGGCGTGCTGATCGGCGCCATGGCGGGAACCGCGCAGATCCTGTTCGGAGGTCCGTCCCGGCCCCGCATCGAGCCCCGCCCGGTCCTCGCCCACGGCTAATGCCACTCCGCGCGGGAACCGTTCGAAATACCGGCAAGCGAGCCCGCAACGAATCTGGGGCCTCACGCCGCCTCGACGCGCCGCGCTCTAACCGGTTGCGAAATGCGTGGGCCGGAGTACGCTCGCTGCAACAAAGCAAGGGGAAACGGAATGCAAGCCTTCAGTCCCGTGCAGTCGGAAGCGACCGCCGCCACACTTCGACCAACCAACCGGCGTTTCCGGATCATGGGCCTGCTGTTCGTAACGGTCGTCATCAACTACCTCGACCGCAGCAACATCTCCATTGCAGCCCCCAGCCTGACCACGGAGTTCCATCTCGACCCTGTCCAGCTCGGTCTTGTCTTCTCGGCTTTCAGCTGGACCTACACCGCATTCCAGCTCCCCGGTGGATGGCTGGTGGATCGGGTCCATCCCCGCGTCCTCTACCCCGCAATCATCATGCTCTGGTCGCTCGCCACGCTTTGTTTCGGCTTGGCAAACGGCCTCGTCGCCCTGATCGCTCTCCGCATGGCCGTCGGCTTCTTCGAGGTCCCGACTTTCCTCATCAACAACCGTATCGCCACCACCTGGTTCGGCGAGAAGGAACGGGCCACCTGCATCGCCGTCTATACCGCCGCCGAGTCCGTCGGCCTCGCCTTCCTGACCCCGGTCCTGTTCTGGATGAAAACCGAATTTGGCTGGCCATCGGTCTTTATTGTGACCGGTGCTCTCGGCTTGATCTGGTCGCTGATCTTCTTCCGATCCTATAAGGATCCAGCCGACACCAGAGGCATGAACGCCGCTGAAATCCGTCAGATCGCCGACAGCGGAGGCATCCCCGACCTGTCCCAACGCTCTGCGGAGCGCCGAAAAGCCGTCGCCGCGACCGCTTGGCGAGACCTGGCCATCGTGTTCGGGCGCCGGAAGCTTTGGGGCATCTATTTCGGCCATTTTGTCTGGGGAACGGTCGGCACATTCTTCCGCTCCTGGTTTCCCACCTACTTGGTGACTTATCGCCATTTTTCCTTCATCAAGGCCGGCTTCTATGTTTCCTTGCCGTTCCTGGCGGTGTTCCTTGGCGTCCTATGCTCCGGCGCGATCTCCGATCTGCTGGTGCGCCGAGGCTTTAGCCTGACCTTCGCCCGCAAAGCGCCGATCATCGGCGGGCTGGTGTGCTCCACCAGTATCGTCGGCGCGAACTACGTGGACAGCGAGCCGTTGATCATCGCTTTCCTGACGTTCGCCTTCTTTTGCAATGGAGTCGCCTCGATCCACTGGTCGCTGATCTCAGCAACGGCTCCCGAACGGCTGATCGGACTGACGAGTTCGGTATTCAATTTCATGGGCGGCTTTGCTGGCATCCTGTCGCCGATCGTCATCGGGCTGCTGCTCCGCGCCGGAGATTTCCGCCTGCCGCTGGTTTTCATCGCGGTGATCGAGGCGCTGGGGGTCTGCTCCTATATCTTCGTCGTCGGTAAACTTGAGCGAGTGAGCGAATAGTCGCGCGCCAGGGTCGATTTCAGGTGCCATTTGGCGCTGCCGTGCCGCAGTCAGAGGATCGGCAAGCGCCGGGGACCATCCTCACTCGGCGACCCGGTGAAGGTAATGCCCAGTCCAGGCGCCGTCGGCAGATGGAACAAACCGTCGACCGCCCGCGGCGGGTCGGCGAACACGGCATGCATGCGCGGCGACGGGTCGTTCAGCTCGCACGGCTTGGTCGCGTGCGCCTGGGCGGCGGCGACGTGCAGGCTCGCAACCAGCCCGACCGTCGGCTGCGTCTGGTGTGGAACCAATTCTACCCCATGCGCCTGGGTCAGCGCGGCGCAACGCATCAGTCCGGTGATCCCGCCCATCTTGATGATGTCGGGCTGCACCATCCTGACTCCGGCATCGATCAGATCGGCGACCGCGGCGGTGGTGTAGCTCTGCTCGCCGGCGGAAACCGTGATGTCGAGCTTGCGGGCCACCTCGCCCATCGCTTTCACGTGGTAGTGCTGTACCGGTTCTTCGAACCACCAGAAGCCAAGATCTTCCAGCGCGCGGCCCACCCGGATCGCCCCACCAGTGGAAAATCCGTTGTTGGCGTCAAACGCGAGCGGAAACGCATCGCCCACCAGCCGGCGCACCGCGCGAGCCTTCGCGATGTCCCCCGCGATATCGGCATCCGGCTGAGTTCGGTCGTTGTCGAACCGGATCTTGATCGCCGCGGGCTTGTCCTTCATGCGCTGTTCGACAACCCGCAGCACCTCGTCGACGCTGCGCTCCCCATTGCCGCCGATCGAGGCGTAGAACGGCAGCCTCGTGCGCCACGCGCCACCCAGCAGTTTGTAGATGGGCTGTCCGAACAGCTTGCCCTTCAAGTCCCATAGCGCGATGTCGAGCGCGGCGAGGGCGCCACTGAGCGCCCCTTCCGGGCCAAGCTTGACCAGGCGGTGCAAAATCCGATCCTGCAGAACCGCGTGATCGAGCGGGTCGGCCTGCAGGATCGCCGGCGCGATGTCATGCACGATGATTCGCAGGGAGGCGATGCCGCCCTGCATGGGTGACGCTTCGCCGATGCCGACCTGCCCGTCATCGGCATGGACCAGCACGAATGCGCTGCGCTGGCCTGGCTTGTCGGCCGGCGACCATTGAACTTGAAAGGCCTCGATCCGTTCGATTTTCATGACGCCGTCCTTGTCGTTCTCACCCTGTCAGCCGCAGGTGACAACGCAACAACGACGAGCGCAAGTGGGACGCCCGCCCGTCACCTCTGGGTCACAGCCAATTATCGTGCTTGTATCAGGAAGGCATGACTCAAACCGGGAGAAGCGACATGAAAATCACCTCGATTGCGATGCAGGAATATCGCTGGCCGCGCACCAAGCCGATCACCAACGGCAAGCACACCTACACCCATGTCGATTACGCACTGATCAAGATCGGCACCGACCAAGGCCTGACCGGCATCGGGCTCGGCCACGGCGGAGAGATCGAGCGGGCCATCATCGCAAAATTCGCCCCGATGCTGATTGGCGAAGATCCAATCAACGTCGAACGTCTGTGGCACAAGCTGTGGGTGCCGAAGCTGACCGGCCGTCGCGGCCTGACCACGCGGGCGATCTCGGCGATCGACATCGGGCTGTGGGACCTTCGCGCCAAGGCCGCGAACATGCCGTTGTGGCAGATGCTCGGCGGCTTCCGCGACCGTGTGCCGACCTATGTCGCAGGCGGTTACTATGAGGAAGGCAAGGGCCTGCGTGAACTGGCCAAGGAGATGGACGACAACGTCAGAATGGGCGCTCGCGCCGTCAAGATGAAGGTCGGCGGCGTGCCGATCAACGAGGACGTCGAACGCGTCCGGGTCGCCCGTGAGGCGGTGGGTCCGAACGTCAAGCTGCTGGTCGACGCCAACTGCGCCTATCGTTCCTACGAGGCAATCCAGTTCGCCCGCAAGATCGAGCCATACGACATATTCTGGTTCGAGGAACCGGTGATGCCGGATGATTACGATGGCCACCGCAAGCTCGCGCAGGCAACGTCGATCCCGATCGCGACCGGCGAAAACGAGTACACCCGCTATGGCTTCCGCGACCTGATCCGCAACGACTGTGCCGCGATCCTGAACGCCGACGCGAAGATCCTCGGCGGCGTCACCGAGTTCATGAAGGTGGCAGCGCTGGCGCAGGCGCACGATCTCGATATCGCGCCGCACGGCTCGCAGGATATCCATATCCACCTTGTCGCGGCGATCTCGAACGGGTTGATCCTGGAGTTCTACCGTGACACCGTCGATCCGATGTGGGGCCGGATCTACAAGGAAACGCTGAAGCTGAACGACGACGGGACGGTCAGCGCGCCGATGGCACCCGGTATCGGCATCGATCCGAACGAAGATGTTCTCGCCCCCTACCGCATCGCATAATCCGGGATAACCGCTATGAAAATCACCAAAGTCCAACCGCTGCTGCTCGATCGCTTTTGCTATGTCCGTATCGAGACCGATCAAGGCATAACGGGTCTCGGCGAAAGCGGCACCTGGGGCCAGATCGAGGCGACGGCTGCCTCGATCTCCAAATATGGCGAGTATCTGGTGGGCAAGGACCCGCGTCCGATCGAGCACCATTGGAACGTGATGCTGCGCGCCAACCATTTCACCGGCGGCGCAATCACCGGCGCCGTTTCCGCGATCGACATCGCGCTGTGGGACATCAAGGGCAAACTGCTCGGCGTTCCGGTGTATGAACTTCTCGGCGGGCAGATGCGCAACAAGGCGCGCCTCTATGGCCATGTCAAAGGACGCACCGCGCAAACCCTCGTCGCCGAGGCCAAGCGGCTAAAGGCGGCCGGCTTCACCGCACTTGGCCATCTCAATCCATTGCTCGACGAAGATGAAACCACGCCGTACTACAAGTCGCACGCGGCGAAAATCGAAGAAGCTATCGACATCGTCCGGCAATTGCGTGAGGCGGTTGGACCCGAGGTCGACCTGTGCATCGAGATCCATCGCCGCCTGACGCCGCCGGAGGCGATCGCGCTCGGCCGCGGGATCGAGAAATACACCCCGATGTTCTTCGAGGACCCGTTGCGTCCCAACAGCCCTGAAGCGATGGCCTGGGTGGCCGATCACATTCCCATCCCCGTTGCAACCGGCGAGCGATTCACCAGCCTGTACCAGTTTCAGACGTTGCTGTCCCGTCACGCTGTGCAGTACCTCCGGCCAGACGTTTGCCTGTGCGGCGGGATCACCGGGGCCAAGAAGATCGCCGCCCTCGCCGAGGCGCACGACGCATGGGTGGTCCCGCACAATCCGCTGTCGCCGGTCAGCACTGCCGCGTGCCTGCAGATCGCAGCATGCATCCCTAACTTCGCCATCCAGGAGTATCCGTCGCGCACACCGGAGCTCGATGGCGGGACCGCACTTCTCGGCAATGACCTGGCGACCGGCCTGTCCGAACAGGAAGGTGGGTTCATCAAGATCCCGGATACGCCGGGAATTGGTGTCGAACTCATTCCGGATGCAGAGAAGCGGTTCCCCTATCGGCCGCGACCGATACGAATGCGGCCACACGTCGATGGGTCCGTGGTCGACATGTGAGAAGTCTGCTTGCCTGATAAAGGTATCACGATCATGACTGTGAAACGGACAACCTCACCTGCCGCGATGTTTGTCGCTCAGCAGCTAAAGGGTTCCTCCTCAATCTGCGTGCACTTGCGGGTTTGCCAGTCCACCGAGGCAATCCCATTGATCAGCCATGAAAAGAATGACGCAATGGACGCCCGGTGCCGGCATTCAGGTCCTGGAAGCTGAGAACCCGAACGGGAACTGGATAGTGAGCGCCGTGGGATTGGGTTCCGGACGATGTCCGGACTGTGACTCCCTGTCGACGTCTCGCCACAGTCGGCATGTGCGGCACCTGCAAAACTTGCCGGTCCAGGGGATAACCGTCGCTCTCCGAGTCAAGTTGAGTCGATGGCGCATCGAGAGATGAAACCAGTCCAACACATGATGCGTTGGACCAGGGCTGGCGGCTTCGCCAAGCGATTGCGGACCGTCAGCAGTATTACTCAGGAGTGACCGCTGTAGCTGGCGCCGCTCTCAATTGATGAAGCACACCGCGC
>JAQGHW010000661.1 GCA_028291505.1 Rhodopila sp.
CGCTAAGTGTTTGGTCATGATACTTAGCCTTATGGAACAGTATTCGGAGCAGCTGAACGGCGTTTTCCAGGCGCTGGCCGACCCCACGCGCCGAGCCGTGCTGGGGCGACTGGGCAGAGGTCCCGCAAGCATCAGTGAACTGGCGAAACCATTCGACATGGCGTTGCCGTCCTTCATGAAGCACATCCGCTTTCTTGAGGACAGCGGATGGATTCTGACACGCAAGAAGGGCCGGGTGCGGACATGCACCATCGAAAAGAAGGCGTTTGCGGTGGCGGATACATGGCTGGCGGCACAACGCGCGCTCTGGGAGGCGCGTTTCGATCGCTTGGATGCATTGCTGGAGGACCCAAAATATGACTGACACGAAGTTGGATCTTGAGATCGTGCGTCTTGTCGCTGCACCGCGCGAGAAGGTTTGGCGCGCCTGGAGCGATCCGGGCATTCTGAAGCAATGGTGGTGCCCGAAGCCGTGGGTTACACAGGTACGCGCATTCGATTTCCGCAATGGCGGTGAGTTTCATACTTTCATGAGCGGCCCTGACGGAGGGGAGAGCGACAATCCTGGGCTTTTTCTGGAAGTCCTGCCGATGGAACGAATTGTCTGGACGTCGATGCTCATTGCAGGCTGGCGCCCCGCGACGCCGTGGCTCGCCATGACCGGTATTTTCACCTTGGCGGACGAAGGCGCCGGCACCCGCTACACGGCACGCTGTCTGCACAAAGACGATGCAGATCGCAAGAAGCATGAAGACATGGGTTTCTTCGATGGCTGGGGGATCATGATCCAGCAAATGGAAGAGGTCGCGCGATCTCTACCATGACGAACAGGTGGACGTGAGGATCGAGCGAGCCACTCGCCCGCGCACATTGACGACACTGGTCACCAATGGTTAGACCAGTGGTCATACCATGCACACCAGCGCCATCACCCGAACCGAGGAAACGCCAAACAAGGGCTTCGACAAAGTGTTCGCGTTCCTGCGCGAGCAATTCCTGGCCGGCGCCATTCAGCCCGGCGACCGGCTGTCGCCAGAACGCGAACTCTGCCTGCGGCTGGGTGTCTCCCGCCCGGTGCTGCGGGAAGCGTTGCGGGCGCTGTCGATGCTTGGTGTCGTCGATATCCTGCACGGCGTCGGCACCGTTGTCCGGCGCCCGGATACCTCTGTGCTTGACGAATTCTTCACCTTCGCCCTGGCGCAGCAACCAGACATGGCCGACGACGTGCTGGAAGCCCGCATCGCGATCGAGTGCCAGGCCATCCGGCTGGCCTGTAGCCGAGCGACGCTCGCGGATCTGGAGCGGCTGCGCGCGGCCCTGGAGGACGTTCGTAGAACTATCAACGACGAAACCGCCGGCGCGACGTCCGACTACATCTTTCACGAAGCGTTGGTGCGCGCCGGCCACGCGCCGACCTTGCTGTGCCTGTATCGCGCCATGGCCCCGCTGCTGCATCGCACGCATCAGGAGCGGCGGGTGTTGGTGCGCCGCTACGCGGACATCAAGCGGTATGTCGCTGAGGACCACGAACGCATCTTCGAGGCGGTGGTCGCTCGCGATGAGGCCCGAGCGGATGCGATCCTGCGGAAGCATTTCGCGATCGGCGACGAATACCGGCACCGCGCCGCAACGTCCGCGGTGATGCCGTGACCGTTGCCCGGGGCACGCCTGTCCGGGGTGGGGCGATGACCCTTACCACCGCGCTTCCGATCATCGACGCCCATCAGCATTTTTGGGATCTGGAACGCAACCGGTACCCGTGGCTGAGTGATAAGGCGCCCATTCCGTTCCGCTATGGCGATTACTCGGCCTTGCGGCGCACATACCTGCCGGCTGATTTCCGGACTGACACGGTTCGGCATGGCGTCGCCGGTTCGGTACATATCGAGGCTGAGTTCGACCCGGCCAATCCCATTGGGGAAACGGATTGGCTTGTTGGCCTCGCCGCCGCGGAGGGTCTACCGAGTGTCTGCGTCGCCCAGGCGTGGCTGGACCGGGAGGACGTCGCCGAAGTATTGGCCGCTCAGGCTGCACGCCCCCTGGTGCGCGGCATCCGGCACAAGCCGCGCGCCCCCGCTGGTCGCGGGGCGCCAGGATCGATGGATTGTGCGGTCTGGCGGGCCGGGTATGCCCTGCTGGAACGTCATGGGCGGTCGTTTGATCTGCAGGCGCCGTGGTGGCAGATGGACGCGGCGGCGGACCTCGCACGCGATTTCCCGGCGACGCAAATCGTGATCAACCACACCGCCCTGCCCGTGGATCGTTCCACCGAGGCGCTGGTGGCGTGGCGCGCCGCGCTTGCGGGGGTTGCCGTCGCGTCTAATGTGGCATTGAAGATTTCCGGTCTCGGGCAGCCCGGTGTCGCCTGGACCTATGCGGCGAGCGGCCCGTTGATCCGCGACGCGATCGGGATCTTCGGGGTCGAGCGCTGCATGTTCGCCAGCAACTTTCCCGTCGACAGTTTGGTTGCCAGCTACGACACGATCGTCGACGGATTTCTGCGGGCGATCGAGGATCGTTCTGATAACGAGCAACGCCTGGTGCTGCACGACAACGCGAGGCGCATCTACCGGATGTAGGCGCCGACAAAAAGAATAGGGGGAAACAAAATGAACATCACGCGTAGAGGCCTGGGGTTGTCGGCGGCCACGCTGCTGACGGCGCCGGCGATCCTGAGGCATCCGGCCGACGCCGCCGAATTCAACTACAAATTCGCCACCAACCAGCCGGTCGGTCACCCGTCCAACGTGCGCGCGCAGGAAGCCATCGACCGCATCCGCGACCAATCCGGCGGCCGTATCGCCATGCAGTTGTTTCCAAATAATCAGCTGGGTGGCGACACCGATATGGTGAGCCAGTTGCGCGCCGGCGCCATCCAGTTTTTCCCGGTATCCGGTCTGTTGCTGCAGGCGATCGTTCCGGTGGCCGGGGCCAACAGCGTAGGCTTCGCATTCAAGGATTACGATACGGTCTGGGCCGCGATGGATGGCGACTTCGGCAAGTACCTGCGCTCACAGATGGAGCCGGTCGGGCTGCACGTGTTTCCGAAAATCTGGGACAACGGCTTCCGCCAGATGACGTCGGGCGCTGCGCCGATCAACAGCCCGGCTGACCTGAAGGGCTTCAAGATCCGCGTTCCGGTGATGGCCATCGAAGTTTCGCTGTTCGAGTCCTACGGCGCATCGCCTACCGCCATCAACATCAAGGAAGCCTATTCGGCGTTGCAGACGCGGCTGGTCGATGGCCAGGAGAATCCGCTTTCCATCATCTACAACTGGAAATTCTTCGAGGTGCAAAAATACTGCGCCTTGACCAACCATATGTGGGACGGGTTCTGGGTGGCCGCCAACAAGCGGGCATGGGAGAAACTGCCGGCGGACATGCAGGCGGTGGTGGCGCGCAACATCGATATCGCCTCTGACGACCAGCGTGCCGATGTCCGGAAACTCAACGAAAATCTGCAGGCGGATCTGGAAAAAGCAGGCATGGTCTTCAGCAAGCCCGATGGCGCGCCGTTTCGGACCGCCTTGCAGAAGGCCGGGTATTACGCGAAGTGGCGTAACGAGTTCGGACCCGAGTGTTGGGCCATGCTCGAGAAATACACATCGACGCTGACGTGAGCGCCGGAACGATCGACACGCCGCCAGCCGTGATCCGGGGGGTTGTCGCCAAGGTTGAACGTGGCTTCTGCCGGGTGACGGAATGCGTCGCGGCAGTGCTTGTCGTTGGCGAACTTCTGCTGCTGTCCGCGGGCGTCACGGCGCGTTACGTGTTTCACCGCCCGATCGTCTGGTCGGACGAGTTGGCGTCAGCATTGTTCCTGTGGTTGGCGATGTTCGGCGCGGTGATCGCCCTGCACCGGGGCGAGCATATGCGGCTGACCGCCTTCGCCAGCTTCGCCCCGGTTCGGCTGCAAGGCTGGCTGGAT
>JAQGHW010000701.1 GCA_028291505.1 Rhodopila sp.
GCCGCCGCCTGGGGGCTGGAACTGCAATGTGCCGACCCCGCCGCCTACGCGCCGGGGGTAACCGCCATCCGCACGCCCGAAGGCCACAGCGCCGACAATCTCCGCAACATCATCCTAGAAAAGTTCAACATGAGCCTCGGCAACGGGCTCGGCCGCATCGAGGACCGCGTCTTCCGCATCGGCCACATGGGCGACCTCGGCGTGCTGTCGTTCACCGGCACGCTGACCGGCGTGGAGATGGGGCTGCGCGCCGCCGGCATCCCGCACCGCGAAGGCGGCGTGCAGGCGGCCATGAATTTCCTCGCAACCTCCGCCGGATAGCACGCCCTTCCCCGCCACCCGGCGTGCGTCCCGCGTTGCCGAACCGCGAGTCCAGCCCACGAGGCCTGTTGCTGATGACATACCATTCTACCCGCCGAACCATCTTGGCGGGCCTCGCCGCCGGATTCGCCTCGACCCACGCCCGAGCCGCCAACACCGCCGCCGCGGACGCGATGAACGGCATGAGGGCGCAGATCAAGGCGATCGAGCAACGGTATGGTGGTCGCCTGGGCGTCGCCGTGGTCGACAGCGACAGCGGCGTGTCCGTCACCCACCGCTCCGATGAGCGTTTCCCGATGTGCAGCACCTTCAAGCTGCTGGCCGCCGCCGCCGTCCTCAAACGAGTCGACCAGGGAACCGAAAAGCTCGGTCGAAACGTGCCTTACGGTCCCGGCGACCTGTTGTCCTACGCACCTGTTACCAAGGCGCACGTGGCCGATGGCGGCATGCAGCTCGGCGACCTGTGTGCCGCGGCGATCCAGTGGAGCGACAATACCGCCGCGAACCTCATGCTGCAGGCCATTGGCGGGCCGGCTGCCCTGACGCGATATGTCCGCACCCTCGGCGACCAGGTCACCCGTCTCGATCGGACGGAGCCCACCCTGAACACGGCACTACCCAACGACAACAGGGATACCACCAGTCCGTCGGCGATGCTGCGCACCGTGCGGACCATCTTGCTGAGTCAAGAACTGTCCGAGACATCCCGTCGACAGCTCGAAACCTGGCTGATCGGCGACCAGGTGGGCGGGAACAGGCTGCGAGCGGGCTTGCCGCCGGCATGGCGGATCGGCGACAAGACCGGTACTGGCGATAATGGAACGGCAAATGTCGTGGCGATCATATGGCCGCCTGATCGGCCCCCAATATTGGCCACGGTCTACCTCACCGGCTCGCCCGCACCGGCAGATCGGCTTAATCTGGCCCATGCGGATGTCGGCCGCCTCATCGCCAGTAATTTTTGACCGGGCCGGCACTTTTGACTGGAAAAATTCACTGTTCGCGGCCCCGAACCGCGTTATTCGAGGCTTTGCATGACGTCACGTTCCGAATCGCCGGAAGGCACGCTGTCTGAGCCAACCCGGCATTCCCTGATGTCCGGCGCCGTGGAAATTTTCCTCGTCTTCCTGCGGCTGGGCTGCACCAGTTTCGGCGGCCCGGTTGCGCATCTCGGCTACATCCGTGCCGAACTGGTCGCCAAACGCCGCTGGCTCACGGAGGCGACGTTCGCCGACATCGTCGCCCTGTGCCAGTTCATGCCCGGCCCTGCGTCGTCCCAAACCGGAATGGCGATCGGCCTGCTGCGGGGCGGTCCGGCGGGCATGTTCGCGGCCTGGTTCGGTTTCACCCTCCCGTCGGCGCTGGCGATGACGCTGTTCGCCTACGGGGTCACCGAGATCGGCGACCTGTCGCAGGCCGGTTGGCTGCGTGGGCTGAAACTGGTCGCGGTCGCCGTCGTGGCGCAGGCCGTGTGGGGCATGGCCCGCACCCTGGCGCCTGATCGCAACCGGGCCAGCGTCGCCGTCGCCGCCTGCCTGGTCTGCCTGGCGGTGCCGTCATCGCTCGGCCAGGTCGCCGCGATTCTGCTGGGCGCCATCATCGGCATCACGCTGCTGCCCGGCGAGGCACCGGGCGCCGATAAGCCGGTCAGCATGGGTATTCGCATCCCGACCGGGCTGGCGGCTGGGATGCTGGTCGCGTTCTTCGCCTTGCTGTTCGGCCTGCCGCTGCTGGCAGACGCGACGGGCGGTCATTTTGTCCGGCTGGTGGATGCATTCTATCGGGCGGGGTCTCTGGTATTCGGCGGCGGCCATGTCGTGCTGCCGCTGCTGCAGGCAACGGTGGTGGCGCCCGGCTGGGTGGACCAGAACCTGTTCCTCGCCGGCTATGGCGCAACCCAGGCGATGCCCGGCCCGATCTTCACCTTCGCCGCGTTCCTGGGCGCCGCGGAAACCCCCAGCCCGAACGGCTGGGTTGGCGCGCTGGTGGCGACGGTGTCGATCTTTGCTTCCTCGTTCCTGCTGGTCGGCGGGCTGCTGCCGTTCTGGGACACACTGCGCCACCGCACCGGCGTGCGTGCCGCCTTGCGAGGGGTCAATGCGGCGGTAGTCGGCGTGCTGCTCGCGGCGCTGTTCACGCCGATCTGGACCGGGGCGGTCCACACGTCGGCCGACTTCGGGCTGGGGCTGGTCGCATTCCTGCTGATGACGCTATGGGCGCTGCCGCCGTGGCTGGTCGTGCTGCTGGGCGCGGTGGCCGGAGAGGCATTGGTTCGCTTCGGCCTGCCGGTGTGATACCAGCGGCCCGAAGGCGCCTGACTTGTATCTGTTCACACCGAACGCCCAACGGCCCGACCTGGCACAATGCGGGCCCCCGTGACGGCGGCCACGAGATTGGCCATGCTGCGTCGCGACATGTGGATCGGAGGTGAATGTGACGGACCTGGCAGGCAAAGCGGCGCTGGTAACCGGTGCCCAGCAGGGGATAGGCAGGGCAATCGCGATTGCCCTGGCGCAGGCGGGCGCCGATGTCGCCATCAACTACCTGGACGGCGAGGCCGCAGCGCAGGACGTCGCGGAGTCGGTGCGCGCGGCGGGGCGTAAGGCCGTGGTGCTGGCCGGCGATGTTTCCGTGGCCGGGACACCCGGCACACTGGTGGATGCTACCGTCGCCGCCTTCGGCAAAATCGACATCCTGGTTAACAACGCCGGCGTGTTCCCGCGCGTGTCGTTCCTGGACATGACCGAAAAGGACTGGGATTTCGTCCATTCGATCAACCTGAAGGCCGGGTTCTTCTTCGCTCAGGCAGCGGCTCGGGCGATGATCGCGGCTGGGATCCCGGGCGCCATCGTCAACCTGGCATCCTCCGCGGTGTTCGGCACCTCCCCGCGCGGCGTGCATTATTCCGCCAGCAAAGGCGGCGTGGTCTCCATGACTCGCGCCATGGCGGTGGAACTGGCCCCGTGGAAAATTCGCGTCAACGCAATTGCGCCCGGCCTTACCGACACCGCCCAACCGCGATACGGCTCGACGGAACAGGAGCTTGCGGAGAGGGCCGCGGCGATGCCTCTGGGACGGATGGGGCAGCCCGAGGACATCGCCAACGTCGCGGTATTCCTCGCGTCCGGCAAGTCCAGCTTCATGACCGGCCAGACGGTGCACGCCAACGGCGGAAGCTTCATGACGACGTAAGCGGCACAGGCGGCGCGTCAGGCTTTGTCGTTGGCCTGCCGCCACTGCTCGATCGCGTCGATGACCGTTGCGGCGTCGATCACGTCGGCATAGCGGCGCTCCACGTCCTTCAGGTTCTGCTCGTGCGCAGCCACGTCGTGATCGCCGACACAATCATGCGGCACCATCACACGAAAACCGAGCGAAAACGCATCAATCACGCTGGCGCGGACGCAGCCGGAGGTGATGCACCCGGTCACCACGACGGTGTCGACTCGTTCCTTGGTCAGGATGGCGGCAGCAGGTGTGCCGAAAAAGATCGACGGGGCGGATTTCATCAACGTCACGTCCGGTCCGGCGGCGGCGATGCGCGGGTCCAGCTCCACGCTCGGCGAACCGCGCAGCAGGTCAAACACGGGCGCCACCTTCCAGTGCGGTGCCGCGCGCGGGCTGTCGTAGCCATTGACGCAGGCAATGACAGGCAGGCCGGCGCGCTTCGCCGCCTCGATCA
>JAQGHW010000877.1 GCA_028291505.1 Rhodopila sp.
GCTGCTCACCATGCCGCTGGTGATGGCGGTGCTCTTCGTGGCGGGCTACGCCTATCAGCGCCTGCTGATCCAGCGAGCGGTGGATCAGTCGCGCCTCGGCTCCATGCTGCTGACCTTCGGCGTGGCACTCATGCTGCAAAACGTCATGATCTGGCTGTTCTCGCCGGACGTCCGCAACATCACCCCGGCCTACGCCTTCATCTCTTTCCATCTCGGCGCGTTGACCTTCGATGCCGTGCGCGTCAGCGCCTTGGCCGCCAGTCTGGTGCTGCTCTCCTGCCTGGCCGCACTGTTGAAATTCTCCCCGCTCGGCCGAGTCATCCGCGGCACCGCCCAACAAACCCTGGCCGCCCGCCTGTGTGGAATAAACGTACGCCACGTCTACGCCCTCACCTTTGGAGTATCCGCCGCATTCTCCGGCGCAGCAGGAATCGTCATCGGCATCATCCTGCCGTTCGCCCCCGCGGATGAGGCGATGTGGACATTGAACGCCTTCGTCGTCGTGGTACTCGGCGGAGTCGGAAGTCCCGCCGGCGCACTGATCGGTGGCTTGTTGCTTGGCTTGGCCAACACCCTGACCGCCCAATACGTCGGCCCGGCCTTTCCAAACGTAACCATGTTCCTGCTGCTCGTTCTGATGCTGCTGGTCCGCCCCAACGGACTGCTCGGCAACGCCTTCAGCGCATCCCGATGAAACGCGATCAGGTCCTGGCCGTCTTGGCCTGCGCCGCGCTTATGGCCGCCGCCCCCATCCTGCTGCCGCCGTTCTACATCCGCGTCGGTCAGTTGATGCTCTATTCCGCAGCACTCGGCGTCGCCTGGAGCATCCTGGGCGGTTTCGCCGGCTATGCCAGCTTCGGCCATGCCGCATTCATCGGCGTTGGCGCGTTCGCCGCCGGCCTGGTCGAGGATCGTTTCTCTACCCTACCCCCACCACTACTGCTCGGCTTCGGACTGGCAGTCGGCGGCGTCGCCTGCGCCGCACTGTCCGCGGCCATTGCCTATCCAATCCTGCGCCTGCGAGGCACCTTCTTCGCCATTGCCATGCTCGGCGTCTCGCACGTGTGCGCCGAACTCAACAACAACCTGGACTTCCTGCAAGGTTCGCTGGGCCTGAATTTCCCGGTGGTTACGCCTGAAAGCATCGCGCCCGAAACCTTCTACTACGAACTGTGCCTGTTCACCGGCTGCGCGGTCCTGGCGGTGGCGTGGCAAATCCGCCGCAGCCGTTTCGGCGCCGGCCTACTCAGCATCCGCGAAGACGAAGACACCGCCCGCATGCTCGGTGTCCCTACGGAACGTTACAAGCGCATCGCCTTTGTCGTCAGCGCCGTTCTCACCGGCTTGCTTGGCGTCATCTACGCACATTCATTGGGCTACATCACCACCGATTCGGTGTATCGCGACGACACCAATCTCAACCTCATCGTATTTTCCCTCCTCGGCGGCATGGGAACTCTGTTCGGCCCGGTGATCGGCGCGTTCCTGCTGGTGTTCGTTACCCAAGTGGTACTGGGCCGCCTGCTCGACTTCCACCTGTTCGCCACCGGGCTGCTTCTCGTGATTCTCGTGCTCGCCGCTCCCGGTGGCGTGCTGGGATTTGCCAGGACCTTCTCGTTTCGCCGTCGCGCCAACGCGGAATGAACAACCAGCCCATCCTGCGCGTCGACCGCCTGTCGAAAAGCTTCCGCGGCCTGCACGCGATCACCGGCCTGTCCTTCGCCATCCAGCCCGGTTCGATCACCAGCATCATCGGCCCGAACGGAGCCGGCAAGTCCACGCTGTTCAATCTGGTAACCGGCTATCTCGCCCCCAGCGCCGGCCAGATCTGGTTCCAGGGCCGGCTGATTACCGGAATGCCGACGAACCGCATCGCCGAACGAGGCATCGCCCGCGCCTTCCAGATCGCCCGCCCCTTCCGCGACCTCAGCGTCTTCGATAACGTAAGAATCGGATCCCTGTTCGGCAAAGCCGGGCCACGCGACGTCGCCGCCACAACCGCGCGGGCGATGCAACTGGCCGCCATAGCCCACCTGGCCGATCGGCCCGCAAGTGCGCTGACCGTCGGGCAACTGCGTCACCTCGAAGTCGCCCGCGCGATCGCCACCCGAGCCGACCTGCTGCTGGCGGATGAGCCCTGTGCCGGCCTCAATCCTACCGAGACCGCCGCGATGATCGACGTATTGCGCCGGATCCGCGCCAGCGGCGTCACCATCCTGCTGGTCGAGCACGACATGCCCTCCGTGATGGAGGTGTCCGACCGGCTGCTGGTCCTCGACGCCGGCCGTCTGATCGCGGACGGGTCGCCATCGGATGTGGCGAACAATCCGCAGGTGATCGAAGCCTATCTCGGTTCGACGGAACCGGAGGACACCGAATCGCAAACCGCCGAACCCGCGATCCGCCAAGGCAGTAAAATTTGACCCATATCATTTCCTGTGGCCCTCGTTCTTCTCCCAAGCTGGAAATGAAGAGAGAACGAACAAACATGGAGTTGACACCGGCCCGCTGTCGGCACCCGCACCACGGCGGCACATCGGTTGAGTTCGCCTTCCAGGAGCTTGACCATATCCTCCGCCTCCCCGAGCCTTGGGTCACGCTGGCGGGCACGGCCAGCTTGCCCACGGAAGACCATCAATAACCGTGCCCACGAATATCAATGGGGAAGACCAATGAGCGATGTTCTCGTCACCCGGGTCGGCCCGGTCCTGGAAGTCCTGTTCAACCGGCCGGAGAAGAAGAATGCCCTCACCAAGGCGATGTACGCCGCGGCGGTGGACGCTTTCCACCACGCCGATCAGAATCCAGCAATCCGCGTCGTGCTGCTGAGCGGCGCCGGCGACACGTTCACCTCCGGCAACGACATCAAGGACTTCCAGTCACGTGCGGCCACGAATGAGGCGTCACACGCCTCACCGTTCCTCGACGCTTTGTCGGCCTTGGCCACCCCTTTGGTCGCGGCGGTGAACGGCGCGGCGATCGGTGTCGGAACCACCATGCTGGCCCACGCCGACCTGGTCATCGCCGCTCTGTCGGCCCGCTTCGTCATGCCGTTCACCAGCCTGGGGTTGGTCCCGGAAGCCGCCAGTTCGCTGCTGTTCCCCCGCCTGGTCGGCCACCAGCGGGCCAGCGCGCTGTTGCTGCTGGGTGACCCCATGGATGCCGAAACCGCCCGCGAATGGGGCTTCGTCAATCAGGTCGTCGCCGATCGGGACCTGATGACCACCGCCCGGCACGTCGCCGCCAGGCTGGCGGCACTTCCGCCCACCGCCGTGCGGCTGACCAAGGACCTGATCAAGAACGGACGAACCGACGTCCCGGGCCGGATCGAGCAGGAGCTGGCGATGTTCCGCGACCGCCTGCGCTCCCCCGAGGCGACCGAAGCGTTCCAGGCGTTCGTGGAAAAGCGCAAGCCGGATTTCTCGAAATTCGCGTAGGTTGGCGATCATCGGCCCGGCCCGAACGACGCCGCGGCGTCGTTGAAACGAGTTGGCAAGGCGTTGGCGCGCAGCAAGGTCGTCATGCACGAACGTTCCGCTTGATCCAATGCCATTGAACAAGTGCGGCAACAGCAAGCAGCGCCATTGGGGCGGCAACCGCGGTTGCGCCGTAGGCCGGCAGAAGGACGGCTACCGCGGCGCTTGCCAGCGCACCAGACAGAAGTTGTGAGACGCCGACCGCTGCCGACGCCGCCCCCGCCTGTTCTCGCCGCCGCTCGATGGCAAGGTGTTGGAAGTTCGGCGCAATGGTGCCTCGGGCAAACATTACGACCAGCAGCAAGGGTACCAGGATTACGCCCGACGTGACGCCTGCCAGGCAGGCGGCCGCCAGCGTCAACGTTGCAGCAGCGGCAATACCGAGGCTGGCGTCAAGTACGACGGAGGCTCTGAAGCCCTGGCGGCTGAGCCGGGCGCTGACCCATGCGCCCGCTGTAAGCGCAGCCGCCGTGCTCGCGAATACCGCCACAAAAACGGTAGAAGATAGTTTCATGTGACCGATTATTACGATTGGCGACCCAGCTATGTAGGCGAATATACCCCCATAGCTGAAAGCATTGGCCAAGGTGAGGCCGACAAACTCGGGATCGTCCCGCAACCGCACTTTGACGGCGGCATCCGCCGGGGCTGAGGTTTTCAACCTGGTGCCCCTGCTCTCAGCGACACCGTGCCATGTAACGACTGACAGACAGGAACCGGCCAGCGCGAGAAGGCCATAAATTGCACGCCATCCGGCCAAGCCAGACAGCCATGACCCGAGAGCAGGGGCGAGCATGGGAACGACACCGAAGATCACCGTCACATATGATCGTTTGGTCCGTGCAGCCTCCCCTTCGAACAAGTCCTGTACCATCGCGAACGACAGCACGGAGCACGCCCCAGCGCCAACGCCCTGCCCAAGCCGGGAAATCACCAGGGCGAACCCGGTAGGCGATAGTGCGCAGGCAACGCTGGCAACGGAGTAGGAGACTAATCCGGTCAGCAATATCGGCCTTCGGCCCGCGCGGTCGGAGGAACGACCGCCGACCAATTGCCCCAACGCGAAGCCGCCCATAAACAGTGATAGAGTTAGGCCGGCCACGTAGCTGGAGGTCTGTAATGCCCTTGGTAATAGCACCAAGGTCGGCGCGCTTATATCGATCGACAGGGCCGGAAGCGCCGCAAGCACCCCCAGCAGGATAGTAAAAGCGACAGACTCCGGAGCTATTCGCAAAGGCCGACAAGCCGGTCTGTCTTTATGAATCCCAATTGGTGAACTCCCATGCGCGGGCCGCCAGCTCTCAAGCCTCGATGGTATGTGGAGCGGCCTCTCCTCGCAAGATGTGTTGGTGAGGTCTTGACGGCACGAATGGTTTAGATTCGAACATCGGCGAATAGCATTACGAGCGCCGCATTATTACGCAATAAATCCACTGTGTCCGTCTCTGTGAAGCTCGGACAAAGACAGATGAGGCTGATGCTTCCA
>JAQGHW010000705.1 GCA_028291505.1 Rhodopila sp.
GGACATCGGCCGCGCTAAGCTGCCGTGTTTGTCCGAGTTGCTCGATCTTCTTGTCTAATTCGGCAGTCTCCACCGGCTTGACGCCGGGAACACTCTGCTTCAGGCCAGCAAGCGTCCGGTTGGCGTCGTCTCGCTGTCCTGTGACTGGCTAAGCACGTCGCTGATCGTTTTGATGCGCCCGGTCAGGTCGCTGTTGATTTGCTGAAGTTCGCTGTTGGCCGTCGTCAGCCGGTCGATCGTGTCAGGTAACGCACTAATGTCCTTGCCCTGCAACAGAAGCCGCCCGTCTTTGACCTCGAGTCCCGGGATCAACGAGCCGGTCTGGCTGATCTCGAATTTGGAGCCGAAGATATTCACCTCTCCCGATTTTACGATGAACTGCTTGAGAAAAGGGAACAGTCCAGGGGAGGTAAGCAGCAGCCCAACAGCAACTACAATAAGGAGACGTATCGCTACGTCCGACCAGGCCTTCGCCGCCTCCGCAGTGCTCTTCCAGTCCCGTTCGGATGGCGCGTCGTCAGGTATCGGCGGTTTGGTCACGGCAGCGGCCCGTCCCCTGAAACTCTCCCGTTACTTTCTAACACATTTGACGCCAATAGTCTACCGGTATCGAAGAAATTCCGCGATACGAATCCAATCCATTTGCGCCCATGACACGTCCAGGCAGCATCGCCGACTCCAGATCCGACAGAAGGACCAGAGAGAGTAGCATTCGAATATTCATGGTTGCCTCCCTGCCGTCGCGGCCCCGCCGGGACCGTGACGATTAACGTCCCCACCGGGACAGTGACGGTTCAGTGTATCGCAATATCGACGACCCGATTCGGCTCAGCCGATACAGTGTCGGCCGTGGCAACGCGCTGCCGTGTCTCGCCGCTCCAACGGGTCTCGACCCGATCAGCGGCAACGTTGCTCTGATAGACCAATGCGTCTCGCACCGCGTCCGCACGCTGATGCGACAGATGCATGTTGTAGTTGGCGCCGCCGATGGTATCGGTCCTGCCGACGATCGTTGCCACCATATTCGGGTTTTGGTGCATGAAGTTCGTCACATCGGCGACGGTCATCTGTCCCTTGGCATCGATGGCATGGCTGTCAGGGCGGAATTCCACATGATACCAGGTTGCGTTGGGCCCGGGCGGCACCGGCGGCGGATTCGATGCGACCCTCGCCGCCGGCGGCGTCTGGGCACAGGCGGCAAGCAGTGAAATCGTGCCCACGGCCGCCACGTTGCGCCATGAGAGGATACGTCGAGACATCTGCATCTCCATTTCCGAATGACTGTGCGCGGCGACTTCGATCCGGTTGCAGCCCGGGCGCGAATTGCCTCAGATCAAATGGTCACTTGCCGACCCGAAACGTTAGACTCGGAAAATACTCAGAACGACTCGGGCTGCACTTCGGAAACCCGCACGTCCACCGTCAGATCCAGGAAATCGCCCGGTGCCCCGACAAAGCTGCCCGACACCGGAACCGTCTGGCTGATGTCCCGCGCCACGGCAACCGGGATCAGGCTGTAGTCGCCCATGGTTCGATTGGTCGGATCGAACGTGATCCAACCGGCGCCCGGCAAGTAAATCTCCGCCCAGGCATGGGTGGACCCGGCACCCGCCGATCCGGTCATCCCGCCAGTCCGGTTCGCCAGATAGCCGGACACGATCCTCGCCCCGAAACCCAGTCCACGCACCGCCTCGATCAGCAGCAGCGCGATGTCCCGGCATGATCCCTGCCCGCGATCCAGCGTGACCAACGGCGGCTGCGTGCCCTCCGCATCCCGGCTTTCATAGGAAATCCAGGCCGAGATCGCCGTGTTGATATCCTGCAGCAGCGAAAGCGTGTCGGTGCGCGATCCCAGCACAAAGCCCCTCGTCCAGGTCTGCAGCCGACCATCCGGGTCCGGATAGCGCGGAGTCAGCAGTGCCCCGAGGTCCAGAACTTCCTCGCCCGAATAACTGAACGGAAACGACAGGGCCGACGCGGCGATGTCGAACAGCGGCCACGCCTCGAAGCCATGATCGACGGTGACGTCGCTCTCGACGACCAGTGTATCCGTCAGTTCCGAAAAGCCGACGGTCGCGATGGCGTTGCCGAAGACGTCGTGCGCCCACGACAACGGGACCGGCGGCGTGACTTTGATCTCGGCCGACACGATCCGCAGGCCCCGGCTCTCGCGCGGGCGCAGCTGCAGCCGGTGCGGCCCAGGCAACACCGGGCAGCGGTACCGGTAGCTGGTCTTGTGGGTAATTCGAAACATCGCCATGCCCAGGGAGTATCCTCCAATTCGAGGCGGTCGTTGAAGCATCGGATTCTACCTGCACAACGGTCTCGCTGGGTAGATTCCGAACCTGTCCGTCCCCAGCCGCTCAACCCATACTGATCGTCTGGCCCCGGAGATTCCTCCCATGAACACATATTGGATGGCGAGCGCCGTGGCGTTCGGCCTGCTGACAACCTGCGCCTTCGCCCAGACCGCCGCGCCGGAGCCAAACCGGTCAACCAACGGCCCGGCCGGCACCGTCGAAACAGCCCATACCGGCGTCGCCGTCGATCCCTCGGGCGCCGCGACCGGCACCAGCGACACCTTCAAGAAAACCCAGTCCTACACCAGCGGCGACGGCCAGCTCAGCGCCAAGACCAATATCCACACCACCGGCCCGGCCACGCCCATCGAGAAATAAGCAAAGCCCTGGACCCCCGGCACGCAGGTCCCAACCCCCCGGCCGATGCCCGAATCGTGCGCCGCCACCACTTCGCCGGCGTCGCAACTGGGCTCCAGGCTCCATAGAGCAAGCGGCAACTGCACTGGTCGAAGCGGCTTTTCACCTTGGTGAAACTGAAAATCGATAGCCCCGCCACAAAACTGTAATGTGTTCGGACATTTTTTCCAGTCGTGACTCCTGTAGCTAAGTGCGATGAATGCGCTATGCGACCTGCGGGTTGTCGGAATGGAGTAAACATGAGCGGTTTGATCCACCAGGTTTTGGCCAGCGATGCGGATCCGTCAAAGGACCCGGGGAGTTCCGGCTGATCGCCATGCTGCCGTCCTTGTCGCGGCCTGTCCCCGGCCGCCGGTGCCGGCGTGCAGCGCCTCCGTGCCCCATAGGGACAACCGCGCCGCCGCCGCACTCCCGAACCCCGAGAAGCAACAACGCCCCTGACTGGCGTCCCCCTGAAAGATCTGGAGGCAAGATATGGCAATAACGAGCGTGATGGACCGGCACCAGGTCGCCGAAGCCTACGGACGATGGGCCCCCATCTACGACATCGTATTCGGTCCGGTGTTCCGCCAGGGCCGGCGCGCCGCCGTCCGCGCGGCCGAGGCCGTCGGCGGCCGCATCCTGGAGGTCGGCGTTGGCACCGGACTGTCCCTCTCCGACTACGGCAAGGGCACCAGTATCGTTGGCATCGACATCTCCGAACCCATGCTGGACAAGGCCCGCCAGCGCGTCGAGACCCAGCGCCTGGCCAATGTCGAGGCCCTCGAAGTCATGGACGCCGAACACCTGACCGTCCCCGATGCCTCCTTCGACGTCGTCGTGGCGCAGTACGTCGTCACCGCCATCCCGAACCCGGAAAAGGCACTCGATGAGTTCGTCCGCGTCGTCCGGCCGGGCGGAGAAATCATCCTGACCACCCGCATCGGCGCCGAGACCGGCCTGCGCGGCACCCTCGAAAAATGGCTGATGCCGCTGACCAGCCGATTGGGCTGGCGCACCGAATTCCCTTGGGCACGCTACGAACGCTGGGCCGAGGGATGCAAGTCGGTGCGCTTGCTGGAACGCCGCGCGCTGCCGCCGCTGGGCCATTTCTGGCTCCTGCGATACGTCCGCGTGGCCGATCCCATTACGGAACGTCCCTGATCAAACAAAGACTTAAAGCAACGTCAAACATCAACTTTTAATCCAGAAGGAACATCAATGACCAACTTCTTCGACATCCTCCGAATTCAGCGGTGGGACGACCATCGTTACTATCATCACAGCCTGGTAAATCAATCGCTCCACCTGCTGAGCGCCGTCAGCTTCGTCTGCGCCTACCTTCTGATGTACAAGGACCCGTGGCTCGCCGCCCTGATCGGCTGGCTGGTGTCGATGACCAGCCGGCAGATCGGCCATTTCTTCTTCGAGCCGAGGGACTACGATGTCGTCAATCAGGCGACCGACGAGTACAAGGAAGCGATCAAGGTCGGCTACAACATCCGCCGCAAGATCGTGCTCATGACGGTCTGGGCGATGTCACCGCTCGTTCTTCTGCTCGACCCGACAATGCTGGGGATGGTCGCCGCACCCAGGACCTGGATGCAATTCATTCGGCATCTCGGCTACCTGTGGTTCGTGGTCGGCATCAGCGGCCTGTTGTTCCGAACCGTCCAGCTCTTTGTGATCCAGGATCTTCTGACCGGACTGGCCTGGGCGACCAAGATCGTCACCGACCCGTTTCATGACATCAAGCTCTACTACCGCGCCCCCCTGCAGCTCGCCCGCGGCGGCCTCATCGCCAGGACGCTGGCGGCGGACCCTCAGGATGAGACCGCCGAATCGTATTGACGAACGACCGAACCACCGCGGCGCAAATTAAGAAAGCCGCGGTGGCTCCACATCTCACGCAGGATCCGCCGTTTGATCGACCGGTTGGTGGTGGCCCTTTCCACCCACCACCAACCGTCCCGCTGCATGGCCTCGCACGCCATGACGAAACGGTCGGCAACAGCATCGAAGTCGGCGTCGGAAAAGTTCAGACTGAAGATCAGGCGCCCGGTCCCGATCCAGCTCAGCGCCAGCCCCTCGCCGCGTAGATAGTATTGCAGCATCCAGTTGTATCGAGACGGCCGCGTGTAGCAAACGGTCCAGATCGACGACAGGTTTTCGACCCTGACCGGAAGATCCGCCGCCTCCAGCCGGCTGTTCAGCCGAGCTGTCCGGTCATTCCAGGTGCGGTCCAGACTCTCATACAGATCCTGCACGTCCGCTGACTCCAGGCGGTGGAGGAACTCCCACATCGCCCCCATCACATAAGGGTGGGCGTTGAACGTCCCGCGGGCAAAGCACACATCGACCGGACGATCGGCACGATAGCGCCTCATCAGCTTTCCCAAGCCGCAGAGCACGCCAACCGGAAGGCCGCCACCGAGTGTCTTGCCGTAGGTGATCATGTCGGGTTGGACGCCGAAATAATCCTTCGCCCCGCCTTGTGCCAACCGGAAGCCGACGAAGACCTCGTCGAAGATCAAGACAATCCCGCGCTCGTCGCACACCGCTCGCAGCTTCCTCAGCCACTCGGTATAGGCCGGCCGGTCGAACCCAGCCTGCCGCCCGCTGTCCACCAGCGACGAATCCGCCGGGGCGGCCTGGTTCGGATGCAACGCCTGAAGCGGGTTGACCAGCACGCAGGCGATGTCGCGCCGCCGGCGCAGCACCGTCAATGTCCGCTCCGACATGTCCGCCAGCGTATAGGTGTCATTCGCCGCCGACGGATTGCCGATACCGGGCTGCACGTCTCCCCACCAGCCGTGGTAGGCGCCGCAAAACCGCACCAGATGCGACCGGCCCGTATGATAGCGCGCCAGGCGAACCGCCTGCATCACCGCTTCCGTGCCCGACATATGAAACGATACTTCATCCAGCTCGGAGATCTCCCGCAACCGGCCAACATTGTAGGCAACCGCAGGATGATACGCGCCAAGCACCGGCCCCAGGTCGCGCACATGCTCCGCCCCACGCGCGATGCAGTCCTTGTAGAAATCATGGCCGAACAGATTGACCCCGTACGATCCGGTCAGGTCATAGAAGACGTTGCCATCCAGGTCGGTGACCGTCACGCCCGACGACGACGCCAGAAACGATCCCGTCGGAAGATGTTGACGAACGACTCGGCTGAACTGGAACGGCACCCGATACGCGGCGGTGAACTGCAGGTCCGACACCCCAACCGCCGCCTGCGCCGTCAGCGCACCGGTCTGCGCGAAACGCTCCCGATACAGCCCGGCAAGCCCCATGAACCCGCCGCGGCGCCGCTCGGCCACGTCCGCCGGCGCATCGTCGGACCGGAAAAACCGGTCTTCATCATAGTCATAGAACGGAATCAGCGACGCGATTCGCCGAGCCATGCGGGAATGCCCGGTCAGCGACCGGTGTTTCGCCATGGACAATTCAACCCGCGCCTTCAGCCTGATGAGCAGCACGACCAATGCGGCGCCGCCCCCGGCCGCGTACAAAACTGTCATGAACATCCGTGGTGCCTTCTGTGGTAACCCTCTGATCCCATGACCGTCCGCTCAACCATAATGAATATTGTGCAGCAGGACGATCTGAACTTCCTGCTCACCAACCGCATCCCGCGACGCATGCTGACCCGCTTCGTCGGCTGGTTCAGCAAGATCGAGCAACCGCTGATCCGCGATCTCTCGCTGCGTGCATGGGGCTTCTTCGCCGACCTCGATCTCAGCGACGCGAAACAAACCCGCTTCCGCAGCATGCACGATTGTTTCACACGCGCATTGAAGGACGGCGCCCGCCCGATCGACCCGGACCCCGGCATCCTCGTCAGCCCATGCGATGCGATCGTCGGTGCCGAGGGACCGGTGGAGCAAGGCCAGGTCCTTCAAGTCAAGGGCTTCCCTTACTCACTCGATGATCTCCTGGGCGACGCCGAACACGCGGCAACGTTCCGGCATGGTCGTTACGTAACCCTACGCTTGACGTCCAGCATGTATCACCGCTTCCACGCCCCGCACGACTGCATCGTCGATGCGGTCTCGCACTTCCCCGGCGACACCTGGAACGTCAATCCGGTCACCCTGAAGCGCGTCGAAAGAGTCTTCTGCAAGAACGAAAGAGCCGTGATCAGGACCAGGCTTTCAGCCACCGGCCACGCGGTGACGCTGGTCCCGGTCGCCGCCATATTGGTGGCAGGCATCCGGCTGCGGTTCCTCGACATACCCCTGCGCTCCAACCAGGGACGGCGGACATTCCCGTGCAGCGTGCCGCTCCGCAAAGGCCAGGAGATGGGATGGTTTGAGCACGGTTCGACCATCATCCTGCTGGCGCCCGAAGGCTTCAGGCTCAGCGATGACGTCAGCCAGGGCACGACGATCCGCACCGGCCAACCGCTGCTGCGGATCGGCAACGGTTGACCC
>JAQGHW010000731.1 GCA_028291505.1 Rhodopila sp.
CTGGCCTGCGAGCAAACCCCGACTGGTTGGCGCGCGGGGGCGCTGATCCTGGAGCAGGTCGCCGGCGCCGGCGGCATCGATCCGGAACTGAGCGAGGCGGCACAGGAAGAAAGTTGGCACACCGCCGCCACGCTGGCGGGCACACTGACGGACCGGGAATTGCTCGACGACGACCTGCCTGCCGACCGGCTGCTGTACCGCCTGCTGCACACCGAGGGCGTCGCCGTCGATCGTGCCCGCGCCCTGTCGTTCGGCTGCCGCTGCTCCCGAGCCCGCCTGGCGAGCATCCTGGAGGGCTTCCCGCCCGATGATCTGGACCACATGGCAATCGATGCCGATATCGTCATGACCTGCGAATTCTGCAATTATGATTTCCGGTTCCCGCGCCACGACGTCCATGGACAGGTGTCCACTGAACCGAAGCCAGAATAACGACAAGCCGCGGTCTGGCCGACCGGTTTCCGATTGTGCATGGCCGCCCCACCAACCCCACGCGCGTATCAGCCAGAGCAAGCGCCGGCTGGTATAAGTCAACAAGGGACCACCCGCCTTCATGCAAGCTAAACACCTGACACGCCGCTTTGTGCTGCTGTTACCGCTCGCCCTCGCCGCCTGTGGCGGAGACGATGAGCCCGTCTTCGTGCCGTTGCGCTACACCGACCTGCCACCCATCCAATTGAACGTCGCCTCGATCAGTATCGAGCAGCGTTTCGTCCCGGCCGGCGTGCCGCCTGATGTCAGCAATCAGGATCCAACGACCCCTGTAGACGCCCTGAAGGCCATGGCGAATGACCGGCTGCAGGCCTTTGGCACCGCCAACAAGGCGGTGTTCGCTATTCTCGATGCGTCCTTAACGCGACAAAACGATGTTGTGATCGCATCGATCGCGGTGTCGCTGACCATCCAGGACGACAGCGGCACGCAGCTCGGATTCGCCGAGGCCCATGTGCAAAGCCGCCATACCGGCCAATTGGACGACCTGCATTCGGTGCTCTACGACATGACAAAGAGCATCATGAACGACGTGAACATCGAGTTCGAATTCCAGATCCGGCACAACCTGAAGCAATGGCTGACGACGGGCGCCGCGCCTGGCGCGCCGGTCGAGCAGACGCCGCTGGATCAACCACCGCCGCGGTAGGTCGCGTCGGCCTCGGCTCTTTTCGCCCAGCGCGTGGCCCGACGACGTATTGGAAACCACTGTCCCGGCCGGCCTCAGGCGCTCGGGCGAACCCGCACTATTCGCTCAGAATGCTCGATCCCCGATTGCCGATCATCGCCAACAGCTCCCGCCGCGTTGTCGCGTCGTCGCGGAACGCGCCCAGCATGCGGCTCGTGACCATCGTGACGCCGGGTTTGTGAACCCCCCGCGTGGTCATGCACTGGTGTGCGGCCTCGATCACGACGGCGACGCCCCGAGGCTCAAGCACTTCCTGGATTGTGTTGGCGATCTGCGCGGTCAGCTTCTCCTGGATCTGCAAACGCTTGGCATACGCATCCACCACGCGCGCCAATTTGCTGATGCCCACGACCCGGCGGTGCGGCAGGTAGGCGACATGGACCCGTCCGATGATCGGCGCCATGTGGTGCTCACACGTGCTTTCCAGCCGGATGTCGCGCAGCAGAACGATTTCGTCGTAGCCGTCGGTTTCCTCAAACGTGCGTTCCAGGACGGCAACCGGATCGGTGGCATATCCGACGAAGAATTCCTGATAAGACCGCGCCACCCGGGACGGCGTGTCGCGCAGTCCTTCCCGGTCCGGGTCGTCGCCGGCCCAGCGCAACAGTGTGCGTACCGCCGCCTCAGCCTGCTCCCGCGTTGGTCGATCTTCCGTAGCCGTGCTGGCGATCCCCTCGCGAGCGGCGCGGGATGAAGGGGGCGTGACGATGTTCACCGCGAAAGTTCCTCCGGCTTGTTCATTTGGCCTACCCAGCCCGGGCCGATATGGGGCCGCTTCGTGGCCCCACAACCCTGTTTGTGTCAGGTCAATGAACCCTACCGCTTTGGTGCGGGCTGTCCAGGCTGAAGGCCGGAATGGCGACGTCGAAGTTCTCACCGGACGACGGCACGACCATGTGGTAGGCGCCGACCATGAAGCCCGACGGCGTGTCGAGCGGCGTCCCCGAGGTGTATTCGAAGCTCTCGCCCGGCTCGAGCAGCGGCTGCTCACCGACCACGCCCGCACCGTGCACATGCTGAGTACGCCCGCGTGCGTCGGTGATCTGCCAGGTGCGGCGCAGCAACTGGATCGGCTCTGCCCCCTGGTTCTCGATCTTCACACGGTAGGCCCACACGAAATGGTTCTCGTCGGGCTGCGACTGATCGGCCAGGAAGAAGGACCGAACTGACACGTGGACGTCGCGGGTGGTGCGCGAATAGTCTGCGCGCGCGTTGCCGGCGGAGCGGCCTGACCGCTGCGGCTGGATCACGGGCGACGCCGAACGCTTGCCGCGCCCGGGCTTGGAATCTTCAGAAGACATGACAGCATACCTTCTTGCTTTGCCGGAGGTGGAAATCAAGGACCAATCCATGCGGCTTGTCCAGGACGGCGCGCTGACAGGGTCCTCCCAGCCCTCATCACGTGCAAGGAGGACAACCCGCCTGGTTCAGCGGCCGATAGGCATCCCCCGCCAGGAACGACATCGATCTGCTCGTAATGATCCCATTCCGCACGCATCGCTTCCGGCGCCTTGAAACGAAGCAACGACAGATCGACGTCCAGACGCCCGTCCAGACGCAATCGGGCGAAACGACCGAAGAAATAGACTGATGTATGGCGCATCTCCTGGTTGATCAGGGCGGCATCCAAGCGTTGGATGGCGCCCGCGGCCGGTCGATAGTGGCGCACGGCGACACAGGCGGCGGCATGCGCCGCATCGGGCACTTGGCCTCATACCGCAATGAACCTGATACCAAACGATCGAGCCTGATCGTTTTGGTCCCAATAGAACGTGCTGACCAGGATCAGGTCACGCGCGGGCCTCGCGCCGGCGACATGCGAGGTCGGTGATCGCCGGCAAAAAAGCCGCGCCTGTTCGGCCGTCATCGAAAAACCCGCCCCTCTCAATCTGACCGAGTTGGTCTGTCAGCCCCTGGGTGATGTCGCACAACCCGATCGCGGGCGCCCGAATCTCTTGCCTGGATCACGAGAGATGTGAAGTCGGTTGCCTCCGCGGGGTGCCGCGACCGCCCGGCAACCCGCCCTCCACTATCTTCGATCGCTCGGTTCGCATCCGACTGCACCGCCGCCACACCTAGTACCCGATCGCAGAGAAGCGTGGGTCCCAACGCGACCACGATTTGCCGCGTGAATCGGCGACTTCAAACCAAAACCGACGTATCGTCCTTCTCCGATGCGCAATACCAGGCCGACAGCCGCGAAAAGACGGGCGCGGATCAGTGCGGCTCGCGGCACGCCGGTCAGTCCGCTGCCAGCACCGACGCTGCACCGGCGAGTCCGGCCACCGCCTGGCGCAGATCGTCCTGAATATCGGCCGGGTCCTCGAGACCGATTGAAACGCGGATCACACCATCCGTGATACCCAGGCGAGCGCGTTCCTGTTCGCCGATACGCATATGCGTCGTGGTGGCCGGATGGGTGGCCAACGACTTGGAATCACCCAGGTTATTGGACACGGCGATCAGTTGAAAGCCGTTCATGACGCGGAACGCGCCGTCCTTGCCGCCCGCGACCTCGAACGTGACGACCGTTCCGCCGCCGGTCATTTGCTTCAGCGCCAGGTCCTGCTGCGGATGGTCGGCGCGCATCGGATACCAGACCCGGGTCACGCCAGGCTGTTCCGCCAGGAAATCGGCTATCGCGGCGGCGGTTCGGCAGGCCGCATCGACCCGCAGCGCGAGCGTCTCGATCCCCTTCAGCAGCACCCAGGCGTTGAACGGAGACAGTGCCGGGCCAGTGTTTCGGATGAACGGCTGCAGCACGTCGTTGATCCATTTCTTGGTGCCCAGAACGGCACCGCCCAGCACCCGGCCCTGCCCGTCCATATGCTTGGTGCATGAATACACCACGACATCAGCGCCCAGTTTGAGCGGCTGCTGCAGCAGCGGCGTGGCGAAGACATTGTCGACCACGACGATCGCTCCCGCCGCATGTGCAAGTTCGGCCACGGCGGGCAGGTCGACCAGTTCCAGCATCGGATTGGACGGCGTTTCCAGCAGCACCAGGTTGGCCGGACGCGACAAAGCGGCCTTCCACTGGCCCAGGTCCGCACCGTCGACGAATTCTGTCTCGATGCCGAATTTCGGCAGCAGGGTCGAAACGATCCAATGGCAGGAACCAAACAGCGCCCGCGCGGCCACCACCCGGTCACCGGCCTTCAGGTGCGACAGCAGCGCGGCATTGACCGCGGCCATGCCGGTTGCGGTGGTGCGGCAATCTTCCGCCCCCTCGATCAGCGACAGCCGCTGTTCCAGCATGGTCAGCGTCGGGTTGGCGAAGCGGGAGTATTGATAATGTTCAACCGTACCCGCGAAGGTTGCTTCGGCCTGTTCGGCATCGTCATAGACGTAGCCGGAGGTCAGAAACAGCGCTTCCGCGGTTTCGCCGTGGTGAGAACGCTGGACGCCGCCATGGACCAGGCGGGTCGCGGGACGCAGGCGGGATGGATCGAGTGTCATATGTCAGGGCCCTTGCGATGGCCCGACCGTTGAGCAGCTTGGATTCGGAAAACCGAATCTGACGCTGGCCTCTTTAGCGCGCTTGTTTCACCTCGCCGCAATCCGGCCGGACAAATCACGAGGACCGGGAACGTCCCGGCAGATGGCTGATAGGACCAAAACCGGCTTTCCGTCAATGGGGTTGGCGGAAGCCACGGGCGGTTCAACTTCTTCATCGCGACAGGCGGAGCGACTTGGAGAGTCCGGTCTGCAAAGTCCGGTGTGTATGCTCATGGATTGCCTATATGGCCGTGTCGCTGCGTTAGAGCATGATCGCGTTGGGCGGCCAGCGTTTCGTTGGCGTCAGCCAAGCTGACGAAACGCGAGGGGAACGTCCGAAGCGCGTGAATCATGCGATCAAATAAGGGGCTAGAGCGTTCTCAATCTGCACAGTCAGGGTGAGAACGCTCTAGCGTACCGTGATAAGAGTCGCAGGGCGATGAGCGACCGAATTGCATCGTAGGATCGGACCGCTTAAAAGGAATGCCGGGCGCGGGTGTAGTTCAATGGTAGAACGGCAGCTTCCCAAGCTGCACACGAGGGTTCGATTCCCTTCACCCGCTCCAACCTATCGCGCCGTTGCCTTGGCCGATGACAGTGTATCCCCGCTCGTTGTGTCCGCATCGCCAGGCAAGGAGGCCGTGCCGCTGGTCGTCGACCCGTCCGATGTCGTGAACAGCGGCGTCTCCATGCCCGAAGCTGAAGCCGAATTCCGCGCCTTGGAAAAACCCTTGAGGAAATTAGGTTCGACCGGAGCCTCCTTCGCTGGCGCGGCCGTTGCTTGCCGCGGCAACTCCAAATTGGGCATGCCGTAAGTGGGCAGCCCGTAATTCGGGTCCAGCGTGGCCGGTGCCTGCGTCGTGTAGAGCGGCGTCTCGTATTGCTGCTGGCCCTGCGCGCCAGCCCCGCTGACCGGCAGCGCTGCCAAAGCGACGCAAGCCGGCAGCCCCCATGCCCATGACATCCCAGAACGCGCCATCGTACCTCTCCTGTGCAGCGGCATGACCTGACCCGAATCCGGCGGTGGAAGGCAAATCGCTCCTGCGTGAGAGGTGTGCATTTGCAATTGGGCGTCGATGCCCGCCCGCGATGTCCCGTCAGCCTGCGCAGGCCCTACCCTTCCAGCGCGTCCCGGCAGGTCTCGACCAGATGCGCGCCCAAAGCGCGATAGTCGGCGGCCCGTGGCGAGTTCGGCCGCCAGGCGAGACCCAGGGTGCGCCACGCACCCGGCCCGGCCAGCGGACGCAGCACAAGGCCGGTCCCGTCAATGATCCCCGCCGCCACCGCAAGCCGCGGCAACAGCGTGATGCCCAATCCCCCCGCCACCATTTGTACTAACGTATGCAGGCTGGTTGCGGCGAACCCATCCTGATCGCCTCGATCGCCCGCGAGTAGACCGCATACCGCCAATGCCTGATCGCGCAGGCAGTGCCCGTCCTCCAGCAGCAACAGCCGCTCCGTCGCCAGGGCGGAGACCGGGATCTGCTCCTCACCCGCCAGCCGATGGCTGGGCGGCAAAGCGATCATGAAGCCGTCGCGCGCCACAGGCACGGTTTCCGCCCCGCCGCAATCGCACGGCGTGGCCAGCAGCAGCAGATCGAGGCGACTCGACGTCAGGCGATCGACCAGATTCGCCGTGGTGTCCTCCCGCAGATAAAGCCGCAGCCGCGGAAAGGCCTGTCGTAGCGCGGGCATCAGCCTGGGCAGCAGGAACGGCCCGACGGTCGGGATTACCCCGAGCCGCAACGGGCCCGCCAGCGGTTCGCGCGCCGCCGTGGCTGCCTCGGTCACCGATTCCAGCGAGGTCAACGCGGTGCGGGCGCGCTCGACCAGTTCCAGGCCGAGCGGGGTGAAAACGACGTGGCGGCCGGCCGCGCGATCGAGAATGTGGCAATCCAATTGCCGTTCCAGCGCCAACAGTCCCGCCGACAAAGTCGACTGCGTCACCCCGCAGGCCTGCGCCGCTCGGCCGAAATGCCGGCTCTCTGCAAGGGCTACAAGGTAACGAAGCTGCTGCGGGCTGGGTAGAAGTGTCATCGTTCAGGTCGATTAAAATGTCCAGTTTCATTCATTGGCACGAAAATCTGGCAAAGGCTACAGCGGGCGTGCACCGTTTGGAGAAACTTGAATGCTGACTGTTGGCGACACCTTCCCTGCTTTCGCTCTAAAGGCTGTCAAAGCTGGCCCCGAAGGTCTGAAACTCGATACCGCGTTCACCGACATCGCCTCGGATACCGATGCCGGAAAGTGGAAGCTCGTGTTCTTCTGGCCGAAGGATTTCACCTTCGTCTGCCCGACCGAGATCGTGGCATTCGGAAGATTGGCAGGCGATTTCGCCGACCGCGACACCGTGGTTTATGGCGTCTCGATCGATAGCGAGTTCGTACACCTGAACTGGCGCCTGCATCACGATGACCTGCGGACGCTGCCGATCCCGATGCTCGCCGACGTGAAGCGCCAACTGGCGACCGCTGCCGGCGTGCTGGACAAGACCGAGGGTGTCGCGTTGCGCGCAACGTTCCTGGTCGATCCCGAGGGAATCGTCCGCTACGCCGCGGTGAATGATCTGTCGGTTGGCCGCAACCCGGCCGAAGTGCTACGGGTCCTGGATGCGTTGCAGACGGACGAATTGTGCCCCTGCAACTGGAACAAAGGCGAGCAGGTGCTGCGTCCCGCCGCCTGATCCGAACCACCGCCCTGTCAATGCCTACTCCGTCGACATAACCGTCGGCCACCCACGACTCGGCCACCCACGACTCGGGCCCCGAAGCCACGAGTCGTGGGACGGTGGCCGCGGCCGACGACCCATCGAGGAACAGCCATGTCACTGGAAAACCTGAAGCTAGCCCTTCCCGACTACGCAAAGGACATCCGCCTGAATCTCGGTTCGCTGGCAACGGAACCATCGTTGTCGGATGAACAGCGGGCAGGAACTTTCATCGCGTCCGCGATCGCGTCACGCAACGCCGCGGTAACCGAAGCGGTCATCGCGGAGTTCGCCCCGAAGCTGTCGCCCGAGGCGCTGGCCGCAGCGAAGGCAGCGGCGGCGATCATGGCGATGAACAACATCTATTACCGCTTCACACATCTGGTAGGCGGCGATTACCCGAACATGCCGGCCAAACTGCGGATGAATGTCATGGCCAGGCCGGGCGTGGACAAGGCGACGTTCGAGCTTTGGTCGCTCGCGGTTTCTGCCATCAATGGCTGCGGGATGTGCATGGAAAGTCATGAGCGCGCGGTTCGCCAGAATGGCCTGTCGGCGGAGCAGGTTCAGGCTGCGGTTCGCATCGCCGCGGTGGTGCATGCCGTCGCCGCCACCCTGGATGCGGAACGGCCGTCGGCCCTGCAAATGGCGGCCTGAGAGGCGCGGGGGCGGTGGCCGGTTACCTGGCGTCGACCGCCGGTTTCGATTCTGCGGCGACCCAGACGTCAAGGCAGCCTGGCCGCCCCCGCCGGTAAACCACCAGCCCATTGAAAGAGGCGATCGGCCGGTAGCGTGACCATACCCGCGCAAACGCCGGATCGGCGGCGCTCAAGACGCTGATATACTTTGTGGTTTCCCGCGTATCGACGACGGCGATCTCCGGGCACCCGGCGATGAAATCGTGCGCCACCCAGCGGGCGATCGGCCATTCCTTGGCCGCCGCCGGATCGAACCGGGCACGCCAGACCTCACCCTTCAACGCCCACATCGAATCAAAGCGCGACGCCCATGTCACTCCGGTTTCGTTCACCACCGGAAAGCCCAGTGCGATCCATTCCGAGAATGCGATGTACGTTCGCGCGTGTTCGGCGCGGATGATCTGCTCGACCCGCTCCACGGTCGTCTGTCTCGGCGCGACCGCCTCGACAGCCTCGGGTTCCAGCTGTTGGATGGACAACGCACAGAAGACGGTGACCGCGAGGCCTGCGACAACCAGTGGCCAGCGAATACGCCATCGGCGCTGAATCAGTTCGGTCGCGGTCCACAGCAGCAGCGCAAGCACCGTCGCCACGGTCGCCGGCAGTCGATGATAGTACCAGTCCTTGCCGTCGACGAAACAAACCACCGTACTGGTCGCAGCGAAGACCACGAGCGTGAGCATCAGGTTGTAATTGGTCAGGCTGCGACGGCGCAACCACAACAGGCCGACCGCGACGGCTTGGCCGCACAGCAGCAAAACGCTATCCGCCAGCAACGTCAGGAATGGCACGTCGGTCGCACCATACAGGGCCAGCGCCATTGGCACTGCGCGTCGCAGGTAGGCCGGACAAAGGATCGCGACCAGGCCCGCGTAGCCCACCAACGTCGCACCGGCGGCAAGCGGCATGATCCGCCAAGGGCGCAGCCCCCGAGTCAAAGCCAGACATTCCAGCATTGCGAATACCGCGCCGTAACGAGGTTTCAGCGCACATCCCAATCCGGCCAGTGCCCCCGCCATCAGCGCGACGACAACCGACGACCTTTTCGCATCAGGCGGTCGTGCCTCATCAAGTGAATGGGCGAACAGCACGAGGTAAGGCAGGAAGGCGGCGACCAGCAGGTGCTCGCGTTGCCCCAGATCGGCGGCGGGAAGGATCAGCAGGGCGGACCCGACCGCCGCGAAAACCGGCAGCCGTTCAGCGAACATCCCGCCTTCGCCGCGCAGCAAGCTCGCGGTCCACCAGGCGCAGCCGAGAACCGCGGCGAGGAAAACCGGCATCGCGACAAACTGCGAGTCGATACTTAGCCACCTCGCGATTTCCAATGGAATCGCTGATATCCAGACGATCAGCGGCGGATTGACCTCGATCACGTCTATGTATAGTTCGCGCCCGGCCAGCCACCGGCGTGCCACATACAACAGCCAGGCGATATCGTCCTTCAGCGGCGACCGAAGGGCGATGAACAGCACGACGCCGAGCACGGATGCAAAAAACAGCAGACTGATGGCGGAAACCAGCGGCCTGTGGGTCAAAGCGATCGGACTGAGTGCCCGGCTTGAAATTGGAGTCATCGAGGCTCGATCTAGGGTAATAGGCTGAAAAACGGACGATTATCGCCCGCTTTGTTGCCACACCGTTAGAGCCGCGCCAAGTGGCTTAATCGTGGCGATGGCGCTCCGCCATCATTAAAAATGCACAGGAAGCGTGAAAAATCGCGAATCGCCTAAAATCGTGACAGAGACACCCTCAGCGATAGTGCCCGGGTCACCAGCGTCCAATCACGATCTGCCGGACCGTCCGGAACCGAGCAGCGATGCAATCCGCCGTTCAACCTGGATTTGCGAATACGGTTTCTCGATGAACCGGACACCGGGAATTTCGGCGGCAGACAGGCTTCGTCCGCCATTGTAACCGGAGGTCAGCAGAACCGGCACGCTCGGGTAGTGCGAGCGAAACCATTGCGCCAAACCGAATCCGTCCATATTCCCCGGCATGCGAATGTCGCTGAACACCACACTAATCGGACCCTCGGCGTCCATGGCAGCGATCGCCTCGCTCGCATCGGCGGCTTCCACGACGTTGTACCCGCAGTCCCGAAGGTATTCGGCGATCGGCATCCGCACCATTGTCTCGTCCTCTACGACGAGAACTGTATGCATCGTACCGCACTCCGCCGGGCTGGATCCTCGCGACCTGAATAGCGTATTCATGGACCGGCATGTAATGCGGCGTGCTTCGGAATGTCCCCTTACACGCGGCAATTTCTCGTGATGGAACCAGGTCGCGACAGTGGGTGTCACCAACCGCTGCAGACGGGAACCCTTCAAGTTGATCGATCACGCCATCGCTCTCCGCGCACCGCACGGCGCGAGATAGTAATCATTCCGCGCTTGTCGAAAGGGCGCGGCACCACCTTGGCCTGTCCAATGCCACCTTGGCCTGTTCAACGAGTGTGTCCGCGCTGGCCCACGACGTACCGCGCACGGGCCATATCATCCAACGCATGCTGCTCCCGCTTCGCCGCCTCGACCCGGCTTGCGGTTTCCCGCTCGGAAACGAGTTGCTCCACCGCTTCCGCCGCGGTTC
>JAQGHW010000736.1 GCA_028291505.1 Rhodopila sp.
GAGGCGGTGATCGAGGGCAACATAGTCGCGGATTTCCCCTTATGCAACAAGAGTTTCAACTGCTCCTATTCCGGCCACGATCTGTAAATCGAACGGTTCGGCTTTGACTGCGTCCCGCCCGGCGGCCTTTGCTGCGTACAGGGCCGTGTCGGCTTCCCTGATCAGGAAGCGCGAACCACCGGCGGCCGGGCCGGCGCGGTACGTCGCCACGCCGGCACTGAATGTGACCACGCCACCCAGATGGCTCGCTTGCCGCAGTGCCAGGGCGCGGACCGCGAGCCGCATCGTCTCGGCAAGGGCGTATGTATGCGATGCGTCGTAGCCGGGCAGCAGCACGGCGATCTCCTCACCGCCGTACCTGGCGGCGAACTCGCCGGCGCGGCGCAGGCAGCCGTGGATCGCCCGGGCGACGGCACGCAGGCATTCATCTCCGGCGGGGTGGCCGTAGCAGTCGTTGTATGCCTTGAAATGATCAATATCGATCATGATGAGCGAAAGGGGTTGATGTGACCGCGCGGCGCGGCGGACCTCGCGCTCGATCGTTTCGTCGAACGACCGGCGGTTCGCCAGACCGGTGAGGCCATCCTGCAGGGCCTGCGCGGCGAGCATGCGGGTCGCCTTGACCGAACGTCGACCCAGGACGACCACGACGACCATGACGCATGCCAGGATGATCGCATGGGAGCGAAGCTGGGCGCGCCAGGTCGCTTGCAGGTCCCAGTCGGACTGGGCGACCAGCGTGGTCAGCGGGTACCGAACCAGATGTTGATAGGAACCATGTCGCCATATGCCGTCCAGAGCGGCCAGGTAGGCGACGCTGCCGTCGGCGGTGTGTTCGCGCATCTTCTGCCAAAGATCATCGCTGGCGTATGCGGCATCGGTGCCCTGTTTCGGCGCGGGAGGGCTGCGCGCGAGGATGATCCCGTCATCGCCGAATAGTCCAATGATGCCCCCCGATTTCGCCTGGATCTGGTCGAACAGGTGCTGGAAAAACGTCATCGAGACACTGGCGACGACGAGGCCGCCGAAGCTGCCGTCCGGATTGTCGACCCGGCGCGTCACGGTGATGTTGCTGCTGCCGTCTATCTTGCTCTTGATCCGCTGACCGATCAGCGGCCCGCGATCGGTGTGCGTGGCGTGGAAGTGGAAATACTCGCGTTCGCCGTATTTCAAACCGACCGGATTGGCCACCAGCGACTTGACGACGGCATTACCGTTGCTGTCGACGATGCCCATTTCATGGATTGCCGGGAGCGCCGCGGCGAGCGATGTCATCAGATGGTACAATCGCATCCGAGCTTCCGGGGCGGTGCCTTCGGCTTCGACGCGCTCTACCAGGC
Organism: Rhodopila sp.; assembly: GCA_028291505.1. Classification (GTDB taxonomy): domain Bacteria; phylum Pseudomonadota; class Alphaproteobacteria; order Acetobacterales; family Acetobacteraceae; genus Rhodopila. Next base: position 1,341 of record JAQGHW010000736.1, read on the forward strand.
TGGCAACGATCGTGTCGGCTGTCTGGAGGGTGGTTTCCGCCTGCTCCGCCAGCGACCGCGCGGTGTTTGCGGTCACGATCGCGGTTTGCTCGATATTGGTTTCGTGGACTCGCCACAGTTCCCAGCCCTCGGTTCCGATCAGCGCGGCACAGACGCAGACGATCAGGCCGAGGGTCCCGCTGCGCAGGGATGGCCAGGCGATGAAGGCGGTGCTGGGTGGAAGGGACTGTCTCATAGATTTAACCTTGGTGATCGGGGAGTGAACCGCCCTGCGAAGTAAGCCTGCCAGAGTATTTTCAGGCTGACTGTACAGCCTGAAAATACTCTGACTCTTTGTTTGATCGCATGATTCACACGATTTGAACGTTTCCTTCGCGTGATCATGCTTTAGTCAACGGTTACGGTTAGTGCATACCGCCCGGTGCGAGCACTTGCCGGGCAGTATTGGACGCCCCCGGGAGAAGTGGTCCAGGGATCGGGGTTCAGGGATCGGGATTCAGGGGAAGACGGCTCCGGAGAAGACGCCTCCTATAAAGGGGGAAAATGATGAACGAATGGTTAACGCAAAGGCTGTTAATTTGCGCCACATCGTGTGCCAACGGTTCCGCGAGCGACATGGTTTTGCTCGCTTGCATGCGCATTCATTGCGGAAAAGGGTTTATTGTTAAGGTTTTGTTAACGCAAGGGTGCTTTTAGGCAGTTCCGCGTACCGAGAGGTGGTCTGATGATTCTTGACGCCACGACCCGTGTCCTGGCTGGTGGCTTCGTCAGCGGTTCGGCCGCAGTGGTGATGACGCGCCGGATCCGCGATGCCTTCCAGAAGGCGGCGCGCTTCGTGGACGGTCTGAAGATCGAAGCGACGGCCGGCAATGTCCTGCGGGTCGCCGGATGACCCCAGGCGCGGGGCGCATGTCGGCAACGGTACCCGGGCGTGCCCGGGGTAACGTATCGCGCTACGTATTGGCACGGGCGGCCCGGACCAGCCGGGCCGCGACGGCGAGTGGGCTGGTCTCAGACGATCGTCTGGCCGGTCTTCGCCCAATCGGCCAGGAACGTCGCCAGACCCTTGTCGGTCAGCGGGTGGTGGAACAGCGACCGCAGCACGGCCGGTGGCAGGGTGGCGACATGGGCGCCCATCTTGGCTGCCTCGATCACGTGGTTCGGGCCGCGGACGGAGGCCACCAGCACCTCGGTCTTGAAGCTGTAGTTGTTGTAGATTTCGACGATGTCGGAGATCAGTTGCATGCCGTCCCAGCCGATGTCGTCGACGCGGCCGACGAACGGGCTGATGAACGATGCGCCGCTTTTGGCGGCCAGGATCGCTTGGGCAGCGGAGAAGCACAGGGTGACGTTGACCATCGCGCCGTCGTCGCTGAGGTGGCGGCAGGCGCGCAGGCCGTCGGGGGTCAGCGGGACCTTGATGCAGACGTTGTCGGCGATCTTCCGCAGCACGCGGGCCTCGGCCATGATCTGGTCGTACTCGGTGCCGGCGACCTCGGCGCTGACCGGGCCGGAGATGATGTCGCAGATTTGGGCGATCACTTCGGCGAACTTGCCGCCGTTTTTGCTGATCAGGGTCGGGTTGGTGGTCACGCCATCCAGCAGACCGCTGCTGGAGAGGGAGCGGATTTCGGTCAGATCAGCGGTATCGATGAAGAATTTCATGCCAACACTCCATTTTGCGGCTAAGCCGATGTCGGCCAGGTCCCTTCCGGGGCTGAGCCGTAGCTTCGTTTGATCGCGATAACGCCGGTTATATAGGTTGTCACCCCCCCATCCAAAGCCCGGATTTGAATTGGAGCGCCGGGTGCCGGTGCTGCTGCCGTACCCGTTTGCGGGTCCGTTCGATTACCGCGTTCCGCCGGGACTGGAGCCGAAACCCGGCGACGTGGTGCTGGTTCCGTTGAACCGGCGGGAAGAAGTGGGTGTCGTCTGGGACGCGCCGGCGGATGACTCGGTTCCGGAGCACAAACTGAAGTCGGTGGTCGGGGTGCTGGATACGCCGCCGATGGGTGAGGCGCTGCGGCGGTTTGTCGACTGGATTGCCGCCTATACATTGTCGTTCCCGGGCGAGGTGATGGCGATGGCGCTGCGGGTGGTGTCGCCTGGCGCGGTTCGGCCGGTGGTGCGGTATCGGCGGGCGGCGGATCCGGTTCCGCTGATGCGGATGACCCCGGCTCGGCAGCGCGTGGTGGATGTGCTGGATCGGCAGGAGCCCAGGTTGTTGGCCGATCTGGCGCGCGAGGCGGGGGTCAGTCCGGCGGTGCTGCGTGGCATGACGGAGGCGGGGTTGCTGGTTGCCGAGGTCGCTGCGGCCGGCTCGCCGTTCGCGTGGCCTGATCCGGAGTTTGAAGGTCCGGCGCTGTCGGAGCAGCAGGTTGCCGTGGGCGCGGCGTTGCGGGAGGCGGTGGCGCGCCGGACGTTCTCGGTCACGCTGCTGGATGGGGTGACGGGGTCGGGCAAGACCGAGGTGTATCTGGAGGCGGTTGCCGCCTGCCTGCGGGCCGGGCGTCAGGCGTTGGTGATGCTGCCGGAGATCGCGCTGTCGTCACAGTGGATCGAGCGGTTCCAGCGGCGGTTTGGCGTGGCGCCGGCGGTTTGGCATTCGGACCTGCCGTCGCGGGTGCGGAAGGTGACGTGGCAGGCGGTGGCGGAGGGGTTGGCTCCGGTTGTGGTTGGGGCGCGGTCGGCGCTGTTCCTGCCGTTCCCCGATCTGGGGCTGGTGGTGGTGGATGAGGAGCACGAGGCGGCGTTCAAGCAGCAGGACGGCGTGGTTTACAATGCGCGTGACATGGCCGTGGTGCGGGCGCGGTTTTGCAGCGCGCCGGCGGTGCTGGTCTCGGCGACACCGAGCCTGGAGAGCGTGGTGAATGTGGAGGCGGGGCGGTATGCGCATTTGAGGCTGGCGAGCCGGCATGGGGGTGCCTCGATGCCGGCGGTGACGCTGGTCGACCTGCGGGAGAACCCGCCGGATCGGGGGCGGTTCCTGGCGCCGGCGTTGATCGAGGCGGTGCGGCAGACGCTGGCGCAGGGCGAGCAGGCGATGCTGTTCCTGAATCGCCGGGGGTATGCTCCGCTGACGCTGTGCCGGCATTGCGGGCACCGGATGCAGTGTCCGAACTGCACGGCCTGGCTGGTGGAACACCGGACTCGCGGGCAGCTGCTGTGCCACCATTGCGGGCATACGATCCCGATACCGCCGGAGTGCCCGGCTTGTGGGGCTGCCGATAGCCTGACGCCGGTGGGGCCGGGGATCGAGCGGATCACCGAGGAAGCGGCGGTGGTGTTCCCGGAGGCCAGGCGGCTGATCATGGCGAGCGACACGATATCCGGGCCGCATGCGGCGGCGGCGGCGGCGCATGCGATCGAGGACCGGACTGTGGATTTGATCATCGGGACTCAGCTTGTGGCGAAGGGGTGGCACTTTCCGCACCTGACGTTCGTTGGGGTTGTGGATGCCGATCTGGGGCTGGCCGGCGGGGAACTGCGGGCGGCTGAACGGACCGTGCAGTTGCTGCATCAGGTAGCCGGGCGGGCAGGGCGGGCGGAGGCGGCGGGGCGGGTGATGCTGCAGACGTTCATTCCGGACCATCCGGTGATGCAGGCGCTACTGCAGGGGGATCTGGATGCGTTCATGGCGAGCGAGGCGGAGAGCCGGCGGGACGGCGAATGGCCTCCGTATGGGCGGTTGGCGGCGCTGATCGTGAGTGCGGATTCGGCGATCATGGCGGATACGGTGGCTCGTGATCTGGGCTGGGCGGCGCCGCGAGGGGACGGGATCGTGGTGCTGGGGCCGGCGCCGGCGCCGATGTCTTTGCTGCGCGGACGGCACCGGCGGCGGTTGCTGCTGAAGGTGCGGCGGGATGTGGCGGTGCAGCCGATTCTGCGGGCCTGGCTGGGGGCGGTGAAGGTGCCTCGGGGCGGGCGGGTGGATGTGGATGTGGATCCGATTTCGTTTCTGTGACTTCTGCGGTTGGGCGTTGGTTTTTGTCGGCATTGCACCGGTCCCGTTTATAGCTTGAAAGCAGCCGGGCCAGGCGTTACGTGTAACGCTCATCATTAGGCCATACCCACGATGGCGTCCAACGTCCGCGCTTCCTCCCGAGACCGGATTGCCCGCCACCGCGCTGCGCAGCGCGAACGCGGTCTGCGGCCGGTCGTGTTGTGGCTGCCGGATGTGAACGATCCTGGCTATCGTGCCCGCCTTGCCGATGAATGTCGGCGCCTTGCTCAGCTGACGAATGAGGAAGGCTCGCTCGCGGCCGATTTCGCACATCTGGCGGAGCGGACGGAGGAATGGCGGTAACCCCCGGCGCCGTTCGGCGGGGCTCCGTAGTGTTGGTCAGGCTGCCGCGGGACAAGGCCCGTCCCGCTGTCGTGGTCCGTTCCGATCTGCTCGTTGAACTTTCCTATGCGACGGTACTGCCCATCACCACGGATTTGCGTGCTGGCGTCAGCATGCGGATCGATGTTGAGGCTGGTCAGAAGACTGGTCTGCGGGCGCCGTCGCAAGTGATGGTGGATTGGCCGCAGACGATCCGACTGTCCGATATGGGTGAGGCTATCGGCTGTCTCGATCCGGCGACCATGCGGGCTATCACTCGGCAGATGGCGGTGGTGCTGGGGATTGGGTCGGGTAACGGTAGAGCGCGTCGGGTCGCGGCTGCTGGTTTCTGAGAATTGCCGACAGCGCTCTTTCCCTTCGCGCCGATTTCGGGCCACAATTCCAGCTTGATCTGGGGGACCCGGCATGGACGCTCCGACGATGGAATACGCTCTGCGGGATCAGGTGGCGGAAATCCTTGATCGCTGCACCAGTTGTGGCGCGTGCGCGGAGGTTTGTCCGATGCCTGCGCCGGCCGGGCTCGATACGTCCAATCCTCGGGCGCTTACCGACGGCATCCTGACTTTGTTGCGGGGGGGCGAGCATCCCGAGGCGAGCCGGTGGGCAGCGGTCTGTTCGGGGAGCGGGCATTGCATTCCGGTTTGTCAGTATGGCGTCAATCCTCGGCTTATGCTGGCGCTGGCGCGCGTCGCGGATGTCAGCCGCGATGTGGTTGCCGCTCGGCGGCAGACCGCGTTCAGCCGATTTGGGGCGATGACCAAGGGTGTGCGGGTGCTTTCGCGTCTGCAACTGCCGCCGGATGTGCTGGCGCGGTTTCGGGGCGATGAGGTCGAGGAGCAGGCGCCGGAAGTGGTGTTCTATACTGGCTGCAACGTCATGAAGACGCCGCATATCGTGCTGCTGGCGCTGGACATCATGGATGCGATGGGGATCCGGTATCGCGTGATGGGCGGGCCGTCGGCGTGCTGCGGTGT
>JAQGHW010000760.1 GCA_028291505.1 Rhodopila sp.
TCGTCGAGGCCTACCGCGTGTTCCTCGGGCTGATGCAGGACACCACCGAACGTAAGGAAGTGCTGGCGGAGATGTGCTTCGCCGGGCTGATGGATGTGCAGGACCGGGTGTTGCATAACCGGTCCTATACCACCGGTCACAAAGCATATCGCGCCCGTTCCACCGTCGAGATCGGCAACGCACTCGGCTGGGACAATGCACGCAACGTAGTCTACGCCGGTGCGCTCGATATCGCCGTCGGACCGCGCTGGTATTCGACGTACGAGGTCGCCTGCAACTACATCAAGATGATGATCGAGGGCGAAACGTTGCGCGCCGTCCCGTACGGCGGTGTCAGCGAAGCCGAACTGGCGGTGCTGCGCAACAGCCAGCCCGTGAACCAGCAGGACGCCGCGGAACTGACTGGCGCCGTCCTGCGCCAGGGCGAAATCGAGACTCTCGAAGCCCTCACGAAACTGCTGAAAGCGGGCAGGGACCCGCGTCGCATCCTGGACGTGCTGCAGCTTGCGGTGGGCCAGCTCGTGCTGGAAACGCGCGACCCGAACGCGTTCAACATGCCGCATCACTGTTACGAGTATAACAACACGCTCGCTTGGTTCTTCGATAACTTCGACCATCCCCGTCGCTTGCGCCTGCTCTACGTCGCCGCGATGTTCGCCAATCGGGTCTCCTACAACCAGCAAGGCCTCGGCGAAGCCCATCCAGTCTCGTTGCAGGTCCCGTCGGGTTCGGGGTCGCTCAGTGCCGACCAGCTTCTGGACCGCGTGGATGCGGCGATCGCGGCGCTGAACGGGGATGAGGCAATCGGCTGGACCCAGGCGTACTGCGACAACGTGCCAGACCGCGACAAGCTGGTGCAGCGAATTGCACTGGCCGCGTGCCAGATGGGCAACGATCCGCACAACCAGGAAATCGCCCAATGCATGCTGATGGATTTCGGCACCAACCAGCAGCCCGATCGCGACAAGCTGCTGCTCGCCGCCGCCTATCACACCGCCATGCACCGCAAATACGGCGACCCGCGGGAGCCCTCCCGTCGTTTCGGCCAGGCCATGGGTTTGGCGGAACTGCACTGAAGGGGGGGATAGTATCATGACGCTCTCAATCCGACCGATCGATCCCGTTTCCCGCCCGTTCTTCGCCGGCGAGGTCTCCGGCATCGACATCACCCGGCCCTTGACCAGCGACCAGGCATCGTCGATCGAAAAGGGGATGGACCAGTACGGCGTACTGGTCTTCCACGGCCAGCATTTCGACGACGAAACGCAGTTGCGGTACTCGAGGAACTTCGGTGCGCTGGAAGAAGCCAGCGGCGACCTCAACTGGGGCAAGCCCCGACGCATCGAGTCCGCGCTGGTGAACGACATCTCCAACCTGGACATCGACAACCAGGTGTTGGCGCGCGACGACCGCAAGCGGCTGTTCAGCCTGGGCAACCGGCTGTGGCACTCGGACAGTTCGTTCAAAGAGGTCCCGGCGAAGTTTTCGCTACTGTCCGCGCGTTCGATCCCGTCCGCCGGCGGAAATACCGAATTCGCCGACATGCGCGCCGGCTACGACTCGCTCGACGACGAAACGAAAGCCGAGATCGAGGATCTGGTCTGTGAACACAGCCAGCTATACTCGCGCGCGCTGCTCGGTTTCGCCGACTTCACCGAAGAAGATCGGATCCGTCTCAAGCCGGTGCTGCAACGGTTGGTGCGGCGACATCCGTCGACCGGGCGCAAATCGCTTTACCTGGCCTCGCACGCTGGTGCCATTGTCGGCTGGCCGGTGCCGGAAGCCCGCGCCCTGCTGCGCGATCTGATCGAGCACGCGACGCAACGCCAATTCGTCTACGCGCACGAGTGGAAGCAGTGGGACCTCGTGATGTGGGACAATCGCGCCACGATGCATCGCGCAAGGCCATTCGATCCAAAGCAGGTGCGGGATATGCACCGCACGACGGTCGGATGCGAACGCTCAACGATGGCGGAGGCGGCGTAAGATCGGGGCGTTGCCCCGAACCCCACCAAGGAGCGGCGCTCCTAAAGTATCGGGATCAAAGGGCCGCCGGCCCTTTGCGGGTCCAGGGCAGCGCCCTGGCCTTAATCCGCGTCAAGCGCTATCCATCCCAGAACGCCAGATAACAGGAGACAAACATGCGCGCATGGGCCGTGGTTGAGAACGGGCAGCCCCTAAAGGAGATCGAGCTGCCAACACCGGAACCAACCGGGACCGAGGTCCTCCTCGAGGTCACCCACTGCGGCGTCTGCCACTCCGACCTGCATATCTGGGAGGGTTACTACGACGTAGGCGGCGGCCAGAAGATGTCGCTGGTCGATCGCGGCGTGGTTCTTCCGCTGGCCATGGGACACGAGATTGTCGGCCGGGTGGTAAAGCTGGGCCCGGATGCGAAAGGCGTAAAGGTCGGTGACCTGCGCATCGTGTTTCCGTGGCTCGGCTGCGGCAAGTGTGAAAAATGCCTAGCCGAAGAAGACAATATGTGCTCGGTCGCGGCACGCAGCCTCGGGGTCTACCAGAACGGCGGCTACGGCACTCACGTCGTCGCCCCGCATCCGCGCCATCTGGTCGATCCAGGCACGCTGGACCCCGCGGTGGCCGCGACCTATGCGTGCTCCGGCATCACCGTGTTTTCCGCCATCAAGAAGGCGATGCCGCTGACCCCGACGCAACCGATCGTGCTGGTGGGCGCGGGCGGATTGGGCCTGAACGCGATCGCCGTGCTGAAGGCGTTGAAGCACCAGAACATCATCAGCGTCGATGTCAGCGCGGAAAAGCGCGATGCGGCGTTGAAGGCCGGCGCACACAAGGTGGTGGACGGCAGCGGCGACGGCCCGAGCGTGACCAAACGCATCGTCGAAGCCGCCGGTGGTCCGGTGCTCGCCGTGATCGATCTGGTGAACGGCACCGCGACTGCCCGCTTCGCATTCGGCGCCTTGGCCAAGGGCGGCAAGCTGATCCAGGTCGGTCTGTTCGGTGGTGAACTGATGCTGCCGCTGCCGATCATGGCAATCCGAGCGCTGACCGTTCAGGGCACCTACGTCGGTAATCCGAAAGAATTGCGTGAACTCGTCAAGCTCGCCCAGGATGGCGAACTCCTGGCGCTGCCGGTCGTCACAGTTCCGCAGAGCCAGGCCTACGAAGCATTGATGCGCCTGCGTGATGGCAAAGTGACCGGCCGCCTTGTCTTGAAAGCCGAGGCCGCGTGATGACCAACCTCGGCCTCCGCCGCTCGGTCGTGCTGCAAAGGCGACCGCGCGGCGAGCCTGTCGCCGACGATTTCGCCATCCAGGAAGATGCCGTCCCGACCGCCGGCCCGGGGGAGGTCGTCACCCGCACCATTTGGCTCTCGATCGATCCATATATGCGTGGCCGCCTGCGTGAGGAACAAACCTACGCCGTGGCGATCCAGATCGGTGAAGTCATGACCGGTGAGACGGTGGGCGAAGTAATCGCCTCCGCTCATCCCGACTTCGCGCCGGGCGATTTCGTCGCAGGCGCGCGCGGCTGGCAAACCCATTCGGTGACTCAAGGCGACCGGTTGGTCAAGATCCCGAAAAGTGCCGCGCCCCTGTCCGCGTATCTGGGCGTGCTGGGGATGACCGGCGCGACCGCCTACGCGGGCGTAACGGAAATCTGCAAGCCCAAGGCTGGTGAAACGTTTGTCGTATCCGCGGCGTCCGGCGCGGTCGGTTCGGTTGCCGGACAAATCGCCAAACGGGCAGGCGCGCGCGTGGTCGGCATTGCCGGGGGGCCGGATAAATGCCTGTGGGTGCAGGACAGCCTCGGGTTCGACGACTGCGTCGATCATCGCAACCTCGATCTGCGGCGGGAACTGCTGGCCGCATGCCCGAACGGGATCGACTGCTATTTCGAAAACGTCGGCGGCGCCGTGCAGGCCGCCGTCTTCGATCAACTCAACCCGCTTGCCCGCGTCGCGATGTGCGGCATGGTCTCGCAGTATAACGAACAGACCATGCCGCCGGGCCCGAACCTGGGTTTCGTGGTGGGCAAGCGGATATTGATCCAAGGCTTCATCGTCTCCGAACGGCCGGCGCGGATGACCGAATGGCGTGCGATGGCAGAGCCGCTGGTGGCCGACGGCAGCCTGGTGTACCGTGAGGACGTGATCGACGGGCTGGAGAATGCCCCCGACGCGCTGACCGGCATCCTGACCGGGCGCAATTTCGGCAAACTGCTGGTCCGGGTCGCGGCGGATCATTCCTAATATCGCGGTATTGCAGGAGACGGCGACATGAAGTTCGGCGCGTCGATGTTTTTCACCGACTATTCCATGACCCCCGCCGCACTCGGCCGGGCACTGGAGGAACGCGGTTTCGACATCCTGTGGGCCCCGGAACATTCGCACATCCCGCTCAGTCGCAAGACGCCGTTTCCACTCGGGCCGGAGTTGCCAAAACGGTACTATGATGTAATGGACCCGTTCGTGACGCTGACCGCGGCGGCGGCGGTGACCACGACGCTGAAGCTGGCGACCGGGGTGTGCCTCATCGCGCAACGCGATCCGATCCAGACCGCCAAGCAGGTCGCCTCGATCGACCAGGTCTCAGGCGGGCGCTTCGTCTTCGGGATCGGCAACGGCTGGAACCAGGATGAGATGGAGAACCACGGCACCGATTTCTCCAAACGCCACAAGCTGGCGCGGGAACGGGTCGAGGCGATGAAAGCGATCTGGACCCGGGACGCCGCCGAGTATCACGGCGAATTCGTCGATTTCGGCCCCTTGGCGGCCTGGCCAAAGCCTGTGCAGAAGCCGCACCCTCCAATTCTGATCGGCGGCGCGTTCCCCTACAGCGCCCGGCGGGCAGTCCGTTACGGCGACGGATGGATGCCGCAGGTGACGGCGGCGGACAAGGCACCGCTGACCGAACTGATCCCCCGGTTCCGCCAGATGACCGCCGAGGCGGGCAGGGACCCTGCGGCGATGCAGATCGTCATGGGCGCGCAGCCGCCGGACCCGGCGCTGATCGGGCGATATCAGGCGCTGGATGTGGATATCGTCTATCCCAGCCTGCCGTCGGAAAAGGCGGATACGATCCTGCCGATCCTGGATCAGTGGGTCCAGGTCATGCGGCAGGTCAACGGGTAAGGCGCCAGCCGCCCCTACCTACGTATAGGCCGCTTCAACCATCCGCCGAACAGCGTCCTCCGCTGCGTCGTCCGACGGTTCGGCCGGGGCTTCCGCCACGGTCTCGGAATCCGGCTTGAAGGTTGGCACCGCCGGCACGACTGCATCCCGCCGGCGGCGGGGCACCACCGGCACGGCACCAGCAGGATCAACTAACCGGAGCTTCCTTCGCATAGTGTCCTCCCGATGTTCAGTGCGCCGCCGGAAACAGGCCGGTCACCGCCAGTCCGGGCGGGTCGAGGTGCAGCGTCCCCTCGCGAACGATCCGCGTCAGGATCGTGCCATCGGCGTTGCGGGCGTGGTGAATGATGGCGCGATCCTCGGTCCGGACGATCAGGTAGTGGTGCACCGACGGCAGGCGGAAATAGTCAGCCAGCTTCGCCCCGGCATCCCTGGCCCGCGTGGAAGGCGACAGCACTTCAACGACGATGATGGGATCGTTCAGCTTGACGGCATCGGGGGACGGAGGCGCCCCGCACCGAACCAGTGCGTCCGGTTCATAGGTCGTGGTCGCGTCGACCTCGACGGCCATTCCGTCGGGATAGACCTCGCACGCGAGTCCGTCCCGCTCCACCGCCTCGGCCAGGCGCCGGGCGACGTCAAACTTGGTCAAGGTGTGCGCGCTTCGTTCCGGTGCCACTCCGACGACCTCGCCGGCAACGAGTTCGTATCGGCGGCCTTCCGGCTGCTCCATCGCCCATGCGATGAACTCATCGGACGTCATGCGGGCAGGGGAGGGATCGGACATGCCGTATCCTACCACGTTTTGTCCCGGATTATCAGCACGCCCCGTGCCTGCGCCGCACACCGAACGCCCGCCTATAACACCAACCGCCCGCCGACGATGCACAGCACTGCCGCCAGCATCGGCCGCAGCACGGCGTCGGGGATGTGCGCCGACAGGTAGCTGCCCAGGATGATCCCTGGAATCGACCCGCTCAGCAGCGACGTCAGCAGCGGCCAGTCCACCGATCCCAGCCACCAGTGCCCGATCCCGGCCACCAGCGTCAGCGGCACGGCATGCGCGATGTCGGAGCCAACAATGACCTTCATCGGCACGCGCGGGTAAAGCATCAGCAGCCCGGTCACACCCAATGCTCCGGCACCGACCGACGACAGGGTGACAAAGACGCCCAGCGCCACACCCGTCAGCACAGTCAGCCGGGCTGCCTGGCCCGGGGTAACCCGATCGAGCACCGGTTCCATCAGTCTCAGGAAGGGCCGCCGAAAGATCAGCGACACCGCCGTCAGCAGCAGCATGACCCCCAGCACCAGCGAGATGATACGTCCACTCATCGGGCCGGTGGGGTTGTAGTGCGAGATCGCCACCAGGGTGACAACCGTCGCGGGCACGCTGCCGGATGCCAGGCGCCGCACGATCCGCCAATCGACCGTATGGTTCAGGCCATGCACCAGCGTCCCGACCGACTTTGTCGCGGATGCGTAAAGCAGATCCGTCCCGACCGCCGTCGCCGGGTGAATGCCGAACAACAACACCAGGATCGGTGTCATCAGCGACCCTCCGCCGACCCCGGTCTGCCCGACCAGCAAGCCCACGAAAAACCCCGACAACATGAACAACGGGTCAACGGAGAAAAACAAGTTCATGCAAGATCACCTGATCGCGGATGGCAGCTTACCACGCCGTCCCGGCCCGTATCAGTGGGCTGGCCGCCGCATCCCGGGTACCTGGTTGGTTCGTCGCCGCCCCCGGGATGAGAAAGCACGATCACCGGAGATGGGATCCTCAAAGGATACCAAAACTGCCGAAGCCATGACATTGCGACATTGATCGCCTCAGCTCGCCCTGGCCAGTGTCGTCGACCGGCCAGGCCTGATCCGGGGGAAATCGCCATAGGCTGGGGACAAGGTTTTCGCCGATCAGGAAGACCTTACCGGTCGTCCACAGGCATATTCGCCTGCACCGACGGGCGGGCGTTGAACGTCTCATGCCACGCCGCCAGCTTCGGGTGGCCATCTCGCCAGGCCAGCACGGCGAAACGGAAATCCAGGTAGCCCAGCGCCACCCCGATGG